>JAFLDG010000198.1 GCA_017302495.1 Burkholderiales bacterium | reverse complement strand
TGCACCGCATGGCCGGTGCCGAGCTGCGGCTCCTGGCGCACGCAGCGCAGGCCGTCGGCCGCGAAGCGCGCCTCGACCTCGGCCGCGCCGTGGCCGGTGACCACCACCGTGCGGCCGGCCTGCAGCGCCACGCAGGTATCGAGGACGTGCTGCAATAGCGGCCGGCCCGCCAGCGCGTGCAGCACCTTCGGCCGCGCCGACTTCATCCGCGTGCCCTTGCCCGCAGCCATCACGACGATGTTCAATGCCATGCGCTCGCGCCTCGTGAAAGCCTGGATTATCGGCTGCGCCCTGGGCGCGGCCGCGGTGCTTTCGGGCTGCAGCGCGGTGCGCATCGGTTACGACCAGGCGCCGACGCTCGTCTGGTGGTGGCTCGACGGCTATCTCGATTTCGACACGCCGCAGGCGCCGGCGGTGAAGGACGCGCTCGCGCAGTGGTTCGCCTGGCACCGCGCGACGCAGCTGCCCGACTATGCCGAGCTGCTCGCCGCGGCGCAGGTGCAGGTGCTGCAGCCGGCCACGCCGGCGCAGGTGTGCCGCTGGAACGACGAGCTGCGCGCCCGGGCCGAAACCGCGTTGACGCACGCGGTGCCGCCGGCGGCCGAGCTGCTGCCGCGCATCGGCCCGGCGCAGCTCGAACACCTCGAGCAGCGCTACCGCCGGTCCAACCGCGAGTTCGAGCAGGACTTTCTGCAGGCCGATCCCGACGAACGCCGCGCCGCGGCCGTCGAGCGCACGATCGACCGCGCCGAGATGCTCTACGGCCGGCTCGATGCGCGCCAGCGCCAGCTCGTCGCCGCCGGCGTCGAGGCCTCGCCCTTCGACCCGGCGGCCTGGCTCGCCGAACGGCGCGAGGTGCAGGCGCAGGTGCTGCAGACGCTCGCGCGGCTCACGGCCGGCGGGCCGGCGCGGGCCGACCGTGATTCGAACGTCGCCGGGCTGAAGGCGCTGGCGCAGCGCCTGCTGCGCGCGCCGCCCGGCCCCTATCGCGACTACCAGCGCCGGCTCACCGAGTACAACTGCGCGTTCATCGCGCGGCTGCACAACAGCACGATGCCGGCGCAGCGCCTGGCGGCGCGGGACAGGCTGCGCGGCTGGGAAGAGGATCTGCGGATCCTGGCGGCGCGCAAGCCGCCGGCGGACGCGGCCCGGCCGAGCCCCGCGCTGCACTGAGCGGCCCCCGGGAGCGGGCTGCGCCCGGCCCGCCCCCCGGGGGGGGTCGAGCGACGTGGCAAAGCCAAATCTGCCCGACGGTGCCGGGCGTGCAGGACCGGCCCTCAGGCGCGGTGCAGCGTGATCGTCGCCGGCGGCGGTTCGCAGGGTCCGGCGTCGAAGGCCTTGTCGCCGTCGGCATCGGGCGTGCCGGTGGCGCGCACGCCGGCGAACGGATAGAGCCGCTTGTCCATCAGGTGCGACGGCACCACGTGCGCCATCGCGCGCAGCATGTTGTCGCTGCGGCCCGGGTACTTTCGTTCCCATTCGCGCAGCATCGCCTTGACCTGCACGCGCTGCAGGTCGTCCTGGCTGCCGCACAGCGTGCACGGAATGATCGGAAACTGCCGGTGTTCGGCCCAGCGCTCGAGGTCGGTCTCGGCGACGTAGGCCAGCGGCCGGATCACGACGTGCCGGCCGTCGTCGCTGAAGAGCTTCGGCGGCATGCCCTTCAGCCGGCCGCCGAAGAACATGTTCATCAGCAGCGTGACCACCATGTCGTCGCGGTGGTGGCCGAGCGCGATCTTCGTCGCCCCGAGCTCGCCGGCGACGCGGTACAGGATGCCGCGGCGCAGGCGCGAGCACAGGCTGCACATCGTCTGCCCTTCGGGGATCAGCTTCTTGACGATCGAGTAGGTGTCCTGCTCCTCGATGCGGAAGGGCACGCCGCGCGAACGCAGGTAGTCCGGCAGCACCTGCGCCGGGAAGCCCGGCTGCTTCTGGTCGAGATTGACCGCGACGATGTCGAAGCGGACCGGCGCGCGCCGGCGCAGCGAGAGCAGGATGTCGAGCAGCGCGTACGAGTCCTTGCCGCCGGACAGGCAGACCATCACCTTGTCGCCGGCCTCGATCATCGAATAGTCGGCGATGGCCTGGCCCACCTGGCGGTGCAGCCGCTTGCCCAGCTTGTTCGCCTCGAAGGCCGCCTTGCGCGCCCGCGCGGCGTCGGACAGGTCGTTCATGCGCGAAGCTCCTTGATCGCGAAGACCTCGACGCCGACCGCGCCGCAGTCGGGGTAGACGTCGGGCTTCTCGGTCGACACCCGTGCCGCACGCACCTGCGGATGGGCGAGCATCGCGGCCAGGATGTCGTCGGCCAGCGTCTCCTGCAGCCGGATGTGGCCGCGCGCGACGCGCTCGGCGATGCGCTCGCGCACGAAGTCGTAGTCCACCACCTCGGCCAGGTCGTCGGCCTGCGGCGTGCTCTGCGCGAGCGGGACGTACAGCTCGACGTTGATCAGCACGCGCTGCGCGCCGCGCTGCTCGAAGTCGTGCACGCCGATGCCGATCAGGATCTCGTGGTTGCGCAGGAACAATCGCCGGCAGCCGGCGAGACGCGGGTCGTGCAGCAGCGAGTTCACCGCGACGGCTCCTGTGCTTGAACGAGGAAGTAGGGGTCGCGCGGCTGCGGCGCCAGGTGCTGGCCGCCGTCGACCAGCAGCGTGGTGCCGGTGATCGCCGGCGACTCCAGCAGGAAGCGCACCGCGCGCGCGATGTCGGGGCCGGCGGACGAGCGCCGCAGCGGCGTAAGAAGCGCCGCGCGCTCGTACTCGTCGACCGTCATCGGCCCGGAGGGCAGCGTCAGGCCCGGCGCGACGCCGCAGACGCGCACCGCCGGCGCCAGCGCCTGCGCGAGCAGCGTGGTCGCGCACTCGAGCGCCGCCTTCGACAGCGTGTACGACAGGTGGTCGGGGTTCGGGTTCCACAGCTTCTGGTCGAGCAGGTTGACGACGCAGCCGTCGCCGCCCGCGGCGCGCAGCTGCGCGTGCAGCGCCTGCGCGAGCAGCACCGGCGCGCCGACGTTGGCGCGCGCGTGCCGCTCCATCGCGGCGTAGCCGAAGGTGGCCGCGTCGTCGTGCTCGAACCGCGACGCGTTGTTGACCACCGCCTGCAGCCGGCCGAAGTGCGACACGACCGCCGGCACGAGCGCGCGGCAGGTGGCCTCGTCCTCCAGGTCGGCCTCGAAGGTCTGCGCCGCGGCGCCGAGCGCGCGCAGGTCCGCCGCCGCCGCGGCCGCCTCGGCCGCCGACGACCGGTAGTGCAGCGCCAGGTCCCAGCCGTTCGCGGCCAGCTCGCGGGCGATCTCGCGGCCGAGCCGGCGGGCGGCGCCGGTGACCAGGGCAACGGGGCGGACGGACACGGTTCCTACAATGCCCGCATGGCGGACGGGCGCGAACGGGGCGGCGAGGCCGCGAGTGTATCGGCGCGCCTGCGGCAGCGGATCGGCGCGGCCATCGCCGCGAACGGCGGCTGGCTGCCCTTCGACCGCTACATGGCGATGGCGTTGTACGAGCCCGGGCTCGGCTACTACGCGAACGACGGCCGCAAGTTCGGCCCGATGCCCGAGTCGGGCAGCGACTTCGTGACCGCGCCGGAGCTGACGCCGCTGTTCGGCCGTGCAATCGCGGTCCAGGTCGAGCAGGCGCTGCTGGCCTGCGGCAGCGCCGAAGTCTGGGAGTTCGGCGCCGGCTCCGGCGTGCTCGCGGCGCAGCTGCTGGGCGCGCTCGGCGACCGCATCGCCGCCTATCACGTGGTCGAGCTTTCGGCATCCCTGCGCGCGCGCCAGGCCGAGGCCACCGCGCGCTGGCGCGACCGCGTGCACTGGCACGCGCAGTGGCCCGAGCGCATCGACGGCGTCGTGCTCGGCAACGAGCTGCTCGACGCGCTGCCGGTGCAGCTGCTGCACTGGACCGGCGTGCACTGGCTCGAGCGCGGCGTCGCGGAGCAGGAGGGTTCGCTGGTATGGGCCGACCGGCCGACCGCGTTGCGTCCGCCGGTCGAAGGCCCGTTCGTGCCGGGCACCGTGGTCGAGATCCATCCGCAGACCGGGGCCTTCGTCCGCAGCCTGGCCGAGCGCCTGGGCCGCGCCGTGGCGTTCTTCGTCGACTACGGCTTCCCCGAGGCCGAGTACTACCACCCGCAGCGCACCGGCGGCACGCTGATGTGCCACCGCGCGCACCGGGTCGACGCCGACCCGCTCGCGGACCCCGGGCTGAAGGACATCACCGCGCATGTCGACTTCAGCGCGGTCGCGCTCGCCGCGCAGGCGGCCGGGCTCGACGTGCTCGGCTACACCTCGCAGGGCCGGTTCCTGATCAACTGCGGCCTGCCCGAACTGATGCGCGCGGCCGGGCTGCGCGAAGCGGTCGCGGCGCAGCGGCTGGTGGCCGAGCACGAGATGGGCGAGTTGTTCAAGGTGATCGCGCTGGCGCGCGGCGTCGCGCTGGATCCGGTCGGCTTCGCGCGCGGTGACCGCAGCCACCGTCTCTGACCGGGAACGGTGCGGGCGCGGCCCGAGGGCACCCGGTGCTCGGGCACAATCGCCCGCCCCCGCGCGCCGCCGGCCCACGTCCACCCGATCATGAGCCAAGCCCCCCGCAACGACCTGGCCCGCATCACGCTCGCCGTGCTGTTCATCGGCGGGTTGATCCTCGGCGCGTTCTGGGTGCTGCGGCCCTTCGTCGCGGCGACGATCTGGGCGACGATGATCGTCGTCTCCACCTGGCCGATGCTGCTGTGGTTCCAGCACCGGCTGTGGCGCAGCCGCGGCCTGGCGGTGACGGTGATGACGCTGCTGCTGCTGCTGCTGTTCGTCGCGCCGCTGTCGCTGGCGATCGGCACGATCGTCTCGCATGCCGACGACATCATCGTCGAGGCGACCGCGCTGTCCGGCCGCGACCTGCCGCCGGCGCCGCCCTGGGTCGAGAACCTGCCGCTGGTCGGCGCGAAGGTCAAGCAGTTCTGGGACCAGGCGGTCGAGTCCGGTGCCCGCGGCCTGGTCGGCCGGCTCGCGCCTTATGCCGACGACATCGTCAAGTGGTTCGTCGCCCAGGCCGGCAGCGTCGGTTTCGTCTTCGTGCAGTTCCTGCTCACGGTCGTGATCGCCGCACTGATGTACGCCGGCGGCGAGGCGACGAGTGCGGTGCTGCGCCGCTTCGCGGTGCGCCTGGCCGGGCCGCAGGGCGACGACGTCGTGACGCTCGGCGGGCAGGCGATCCGCGGCGTCGCGCTCGGCGTCGGCGTGACCGCAGTCGTGCAGGCGGGGATGGGCGGCGTCGGTCTGGCGATCGCCGGCGTGCCGTTCACCGGGCTGTTCACCGCGGTGATGCTGCTGCTGTGCATCGCGCAGCTCGGGCCGGCGCTGGTGCTGTTCCCGGCGGTGGCGTGGATGTTCTGGAAGGGCGACACCGCCTGGGCGGTCTTCCTGCTGGTGTGGTCGCTGATCGTCGTGACGATGGACAACTTCCTGCGGCCGTGGCTGATCCAGAAGGGCGCGGACCTGCCGCTGCTGCTGATCTTCGCCGGCGTGATCGGCGGGCTGCTGGCCTTCGGCCTGGTCGGCATCTTCGTCGGCCCGGTGGTGCTCGCGGTGGCCTACCGGCTGCTGGGCAACTGGATCGACTCCGGGCCGGCCGCGCCGGCGGCGCGCGCGCCGCGGTGAGACGGCCGGCCTCGACGCGCCGGACTTGAGTGGTCGGTGTCGGCGCTTCGCCGGCGTCCGGGACGGCAGGTCGAACTCTCGCTCGTCGGCCAGGAGAGGGCGCTCGTTGTCGAACCTGAAGCGGCCGGCCGAGCGCTTCGCCGTGGCGCCCAGGGCCGCCGACGGGGTGGCCAACTCCGTTCGGCCGTTCTCGATTCACTCCGTTGGCCACCCCGCCCCTCGGCCCGTTCAGCGGTGCGCCCACGCCGCTCCCGTTCGTACGGTCGAATCGTCTTGTCGTTGGTGGCGGAGCGTGCAGGCTTTGCCAAGCGGTCGAAGCAGCAGCGCACCGGGAACAGCAGACGTTCCGAGATGCCGCTCCGGGTTGGCGGCGCCTGTTGCCGCGCCACCGCCGAGCGTCGCCGGAGCGCCGCCGGCCGCCGCCGACCCCAGACTGTTCGATGGCAAGGCGATGCGCGACCGCGCGCTTCGCATGCGTCCGGCCGGCCAGCCGACCTCAGCCCGCGCCCAGCCGCTGCCGATGGCGCTCGATCTGCGAGCGCACCTGCGCCGGCGCGGTGCCGCCGATCACGTCGCGCGCGGCCATCGAGCCGCGCAGCGTCAGCACCTCGGCCGCGTCGGCGCCGATCAGCGGGTGCAGGCCCTGCAACGTCGCCGGCGGCAGCTCGGCCAGGTCGACGCCCTGCTGCATCGCGACCTTCACCGCGTGCGCGACCACCTCGTGCGCGTCGCGGAACGGCAGGCCCTTCTTCACCAGGTAGTCGGCCAGGTCGGTGGCGGTGGCGTAGCCGCGGCGCGCCGCGCGCTCCATCGCGTCGGCCTTGACGACGATGCCGCCGACCATCTCGGCCAGGATGCGCAGCGTGTCGCGCAGCGTGTCGACGGTGTCGAACAGCGGCTCCTTGTCTTCCTGGTTGTCCTTGTTGTAGGCCAGCGGCTGGCCCTTCATCAGCGTCAGCAGCGCCATCAGGTGGCCGACCACGCGCCCGGCCTTGCCGCGCGCGAGTTCGGCCACGTCGGGATTGCGCTTCTGCGGCATGATCGACGAGCCGGTGCAGTAGCGGTCGGCCAGGTCGATGAAGCCGAAGGCCTGGCTCATCCACAGCACCAGCTCCTCGGCCAGCCGCGACACGTGCACCATCGCGATCGACGCGAAGGCCGCGAACTCGAGCGCGAAATCGCGGTCGCTGACCGCATCCAGGCTGTTCCGGCTGACCGCCTCGAAGCCGAGCGTGCGTGCGACGCGTTCGCGGTCCAGCGCATAGCTGGTACCGGCCAGCGCCGCGGCACCGAGCGGCAGCCGGTTGACGCGCCGCCGCAGGTCGGCCAGCCGCTCGCCGTCGCGCGCGAACATCTCGACATAGGCCAGCAGGTGGTGCGCGAAGCTCACCGGCTGCGCCACCTGCAGGTGGGTGAAGCCGGGCATCACGGTGTCGGTGTGTCCGGCCGCGAGCTCGACCAGCGCGCGCTGCAGGTCCGCCAGCAGCACGGCGAGGCCGTCGATCTCGCCGCGCAGCCACAGCCGCACGTCGGTGGCGACCTGGTCGTTGCGGCTGCGGCCGGTGTGCAGCCGCTTGCCCGCGTCGCCGACCAGCTGCGTGAGCCGCGCCTCGATGTTCAGATGCACGTCCTCGAGCTCGAGCTTCCACTCGAAACGGCCGGCTTCGATCTCCTGCGCGATCTGCGCCAGACCGCGCCGGATGTCGGCCAGGTCCGACGCGCCGATGATCCCCTGCGCGGCCAGCATCTCGGCGTGCGCGAGGCTGCCGTCGATGTCCGCGCGCCACAGGCGCTTGTCGAAGCCGACGCTGGCGGTGTAGCGCTGCACCAGCTCGCTCATCGGCTCGGAGAACAGCGCCGACCAGGCCTGGGCCTTGTTGTCGAGGGGATTGGCGGACATGGCGCTCTCTGGGCCTCGGGCGGCAGCAGGGGAGTCCTTATTATCGGCGGGCATGATGCGCAGCCCTGGCGACGAGACGCGCCTGGCCGAGCCCGCCGCCGACGCGGCGGCGACGCGGCCCGCGAGCCTGTGGCCGGCG
>JAFLDG010000197.1 GCA_017302495.1 Burkholderiales bacterium | reverse complement strand
CAAATTAACAAAAACAATGAATAAATATAAATAATAAATAAAAAATTCATATAAAAACATGATTAAATACAAGATCTATTACGAGACAAATATAAGTCAGAATAAAATTTAATAAAATAAAAGATATCCACATCTGCCTGCGCGCCGGATCGATCTCGGCCCAGTCGCGGCGCAGCGGCGCCAGCGCATCCTGCTGCGCCGGCGTCAGCGACGGCCAGTCCGGCCCCGCCGCTGCGACCACGACGGCCCCTGCCGGCTCCGACCGGGCCGGGGCGGCGCCGACCACCGCCGCCAGGCCGGCCACGGTCCACACGAGGGTCCGAAGGCTCGCGGCGACGGGTCTCACGGCTCGGGATGCTTTAGGAACTCCACGAAGCCGGGGTCGTGGAAGGCCACCGGCGGCAGATCGTCGGCGAGCAGCGCGGCATCGACCTCGGCCGCGGCGCGGATCTCGGCCTCCTCGTGGACCTGCCCGATCAGGAACAGCCCGCCCAGCAGCACCGCGGGCGGCAACCAGACACCGAGCCGCACCCACCAGGCCGGCGCCGCACCGAGCACCGCCGCGCCGTCGGCGGCGCGTACCGGCCAGACCATCTGGGCTTCGGCCTGCCGCTGCCGGCGGGCGCGCAACAGCGCCTGCTCGCGCGCGACGCGCAGCCGCTCGGCGATGTCGTGCGGCACGCGCTCGGCCCGCTCGGCGACATCCGCCGCCAGGCGCCGCGCCAGGCGCTCCTGCAACTGGTCGACGGAAGGACGGGTGGGGCGGGCGGCGGTCATGGCTTCAGGCCCTTGGCAGCCAGCGCCACGGCCAGCGCATGCACTGCCCGCGAGCAATGCGTCTTCACGCTGCCCTGCGAACAACCCATCACCACCGCGGTCTCGGCCACATCCAGGTCCTCCACGTAACGCAGCAGGAACGCCTCGCGTTGACGCGGCGGCAACGCCGCGACCTCGAACTCGATCTGCGCGAGCGTCTGGTCGCGCGACAGGCGCTCGGCGGGCCCGGCGCCGGCGTCGCCTTCGAGCGCCGTTTCAAGAGTTTCCAGAAGATCGAAGCCGGTGTCCTCGCCCGCGGGTTCGAGCTCCGAGAAGGTCTGCACGACCGACTGCCGCACCTTCTGCCGGCGGAACCAGTCCATCGTCGCATTCGACAGGATGCGCGCGAAGATCAGCGGCAGTTCCGCCGCCGGCCGGTCCGCGTACTTTTCGGCGAGGCGGATCATCGCATCCTGCACGATGTCGAGCGCGGAGTCGTCGTCACGGACGGCATAGGCGGTTCGCTTGAAAGCCCGCCGCTCGGCGCTCTTGAGGAAATCGGACAGTTCCTTGTCGGTGGCCAAGGCCGAGCGGCCGCGCGATGCGTCCTTTGCTGGAGCGAAACCATTATGGCATCGCCCCCCGGGGCCGCGGCTGTGCCCGCGTGCGGCCGGACCGGCTGCCTCGGGCATAATGCTGCTTCGCACAAAGAGCTCCCGGGGTGCGCCCGGAGGCCCGACCCGGGCTCCGTCGCCGCACCCCAGCCGCTTTTCCGAATCCGCCTCACGAGGGCGCGAGGAGGGGCACCGATGGTTTTTCGTCGACGAAATTCGCAAAGGGTCTTCAATGGACATCTCCCCCGCGGAAGTCAAGCGCGCCGCCTCGGCGCAACCCCCCGCCACGCCCGCCCAGGAGCTGAACGGCTCGGACATCCTCGTCCGCTGCCTGCAGGCCGAAGGCGTCAGGTACCTCTGGGGCTACCCCGGCGGCGCGGTGCTTTACATCTACGACGCGCTGTACAAGCAGGACTCGATCCAGCACATCCTGGTGCGCCACGAGCAGGCCGCGGTGCATGCCGCCGACGGCTACGCCCGCGCCACCGGCGAGGTCGGCGTCGCGCTCGTGACCTCCGGCCCGGGTGTGACGAACGCGGTGACCGGCATCGCCACCGCGTACATGGATTCGATCCCGATGGTGATCGTCACCGGCCAGGTGCCGACGCCGGCGATCGGGCTCGACGCGTTCCAGGAGTGCGACACCGTCGGCATTACGCGGCCGGTGGTCAAGCACAACTTCCTGGTGAAGGACGTGCGCGAGCTGGCGTTGACGGTCAAGAAGGCCTTCCACATCGCGCGCACCGGCCGACCGGGCCCGGTGGTGGTCGACATCCCGAAGGACGTGTCGCTGAAGACGGCGCCTTTCCACTACCCCGAGCGCATCGAGATGCGCTCGTACAACCCGGTGAAGAAGGGCCACGGCGGGCAGATTCGCAAGGCAGTCCAGCTGCTGCTCGGCGCGAAGCGGCCGTACATCTACACCGGCGGCGGCGTGGTCCTCGGCAACGCGTCGGCCGAAGTGCGCCAGCTGGTCGACCTGCTCGGCTTCCCGTGCACGAACACGCTGATGGGCCTGGGCGCGGTGCCGGCGAGCGACCCGCGCTTCCTCGGCATGCTCGGCATGCACGGCACCTACGAGGCGAACATGACGATGCAGCACTGCGACGTGCTGCTCGCCGTCGGCGCGCGCTTCGACGACCGCGTGATCGGCAACCCGAAGCACTTCGCGCAGGTCGAGCGCAAGATCATCCACGTCGACATCGACCCGTCGAGCATCAGCAAGCGCGTCAAGGTCGACATCCCGATCGTCGGCGACGTGAAGGACGTGCTGCGCGAGCTGATCGACCAGATCACCGCGGCGCAGGCGCGGCCCGACGACGCCGCGCTGGCCGCCTGGTGGGCGCAGATCAACGACTGGCGCAAGCGCGACTGCCTGAACTTCCGCGCCAGCAGCGAGGTGATCAAGCCGCAGGCGGTGGTGCGCAAGCTCTGGGAGCTGACGCGCGGCAAGGATTGCTACATCACCTCCGACGTCGGCCAGCACCAGATGTGGGCGGCGCAGTACTACGGCTTCGACGAGCCCCGGCGCTGGATCAACTCCGGCGGCCTGGGCACGATGGGCGTCGGCCTGCCGTACGCGATGGGGATCAAGCTGGCCAAGCCCGAGGCGGACGTGTTCTGCATCACCGGCGAAGGCTCGATCCAGATGTGCCTGCAGGAGCTGTCGACCTGCAAGCAGTACGACACGCCGGTGAAGATCGTCTCGCTGAACAACCGTTACCTCGGCATGGTGCGGCAGTGGCAGGAGCTGGACTACGGCGGCCGCTACTCGCACAGCTACATGGACGCGCTGCCGGACTTCGTCAAGCTGGCCGAGGCCTACGGCCACGTCGGCCTGCTGGTCGAGAAGCCGGCCGACGTCGAGCCGGCGCTGCGCGAGGCGATCCGCCTGAAGGACCGCACGGTCTTCCTCGACGTGCGCACCGATCCGACCGAAAACGTCTGGCCGATGGTGCAGGCCGGCAAGGGCATCACCGAGATGCTGCTGGGGTCCGAGGACCTGTAGGGCCGGTCCGCGCCGGCGGGCGGCCCCGGCGTTACCGCGCCGCGGCCGGCCCGGCGGAGGCGGACTGCCAGGCAGCCCCGGACATCGATCGTCAACCCGTAACGCGTGGCCAAGCCCCGGCGGAGCACCCGCCGCCGGGCGTGAAGAGCGCGCAGGACGCCAAGCCATGAAACACGTGATCGCCGTGCTGCTCGAGAACGAGCCCGGAGCCCTGTCCCGCGTCGTCGCGCTGTTCTCGGCGCGCGGCTACAACATCGAGAGCCTGACCGTCGCGCCGACCGAGGACCGGTCGCTGTCGCGGATGACCATCGTCACCACCGGCAGCGACGAGGTGATCGAGCAGATCACCAAGCATCTGAACCGGCTGATCGAGGTGGTCAAGGTGGTCGACCTGACCGAAGGCAGCTACACCGAGCGCGAGCTGATGCTGATCAAGGTGCGCGCGGTCGGCAAGGAGCGCGACGAGATGAAGCGCATGGCCGACATCTTCCGCGGCCGCATCGTCGACGTGACCGAGAAGTCGTACACGCTCGAGATCACCGGCGACGCGCCGAAGCTCGATGCCTTCCTGCAGGCGATCGACCGGGCCGCGATCCTGGAGACGGTGCGCACCGGGGCCAGCGGCATCGGCCGCGGCGAGAGAATCCTGCGCGTGTAGGAAACGCGGGCGGGCTCCCGCGGAGCCCGCGAGAATGTCCAACTGGAGAGAACGATGAAGGTCTACTACGACAAGGATGCCGACCTGAGCCTGATCAAGGGCAAGCAGGTCACGATCGTCGGCTACGGCTCGCAGGGCCACGCCCATGCGCAGAACCTGAGCGACAGCGGCGTGAAGGTCACGGTCGGGCTGCGCCGCGGCGGCGCGAGCTGGGCCAAGGTCGAGAAGGCCGGGCTGAAGGTCGCAACGGTGGCCGACGCGGTCAAGGGCGCCGACGTGGTGATGATGCTGCTGCCCGACGAGCAGATCGCCGCGGTCTACCGCGACGAGGTCGAGCCGAACATCCGCGAGGGCGCGTCGCTCGCCTTCGCGCACGGCTTCAACGTGCACTACGGCCAGGTCGTGCCGCGTGCCGACCTCGACGTCTGGATGGTGGCGCCGAAGGCGCCGGGGCACACCGTGCGCGACACCTACACCCGCGGCGGCGGCGTGCCGCACCTGATCGCGGTGCATGCCGACAAGTCGGGCAAGGCGCGCGACCTGGCGTTGTCCTACGCCGTGGCCAACGGCGGCGGCAAGGCCGGCATCATCGAGACCAACTTCCGCGAGGAGACCGAGACCGACCTGTTCGGCGAGCAGGCGGTGCTGTGCGGCGGCACGGTGGAACTGATCAAGGCCGGCTACGAGACGCTGGTCGAGGCCGGCTACGCGCCCGAGATGGCCTACTTCGAGTGCCTGCACGAGCTGAAGCTGATCGTCGACCTGATCTACGAGGGCGGCATCGCGAACATGAACTACTCGATCAGCAACAATGCCGAGTACGGCGAGTACGTGACCGGGCCGAAGATCGTCACCGACGCCACGCGCGCAGCGATGCGCCAGGCGCTGCGCGACATCCAGACCGGCGAGTACGCGAAGAGCTTCATCCTCGAGAACCGCGCCGGTGCGCCGACGCTGCTGAGCCGGCGCCGGCTGATGGCCGAGCACTCGATCGAGGTCGTCGGCGAGAAGCTGCGCGCGATGATGCCGTGGATCAAGGCGAACAAGCTGGTCGACAAGAGCCGCAATTGAGCTCCGTGCCGCGCATCGGCCCGCCGCCGGACGACGAAGGCTCGGCCTTCGACTCGACGGTGGAGCCGGGCGGCGCGGTGCGGCCGCGCCGGCGCGGCATCTACGTGCTGCCGAACCTGTTCACGCTGGCGGCGCTGTTCGGCGGCTTCTACGCGATCGTGATGGCGATGAACGGCCGCTTCGAGAATGCGGTCATCGGCGTGTTCTGCGCGATGGTGCTCGACAGCCTCGACGGCCGCGTCGCGCGCATGACGCACACGCAGAGCGCCTTCGGCGAGCAGATGGACAGCCTGGCCGACATGGTCAGCTTCGGCGCAGCGCCGGCGCTGATCGTCTACGAGTGGGCGCTCAAAGGGCTGGGCAAGGTCGGCTGGGTCGCGGCCTTCGTCTATTGCGCGTCGGCGGCCCTGCGGCTGGCGCGCTTCAATACCAACATCGGCGTCGTCGACAAGCGCTGGTTCCAGGGCCTGCCGAGCCCGGCCGCGGCGGCGTTGGTCACCGGTTTCATCTGGGTCATGGACGATGCCGGCTTCAAGGGCGCCGGTCGGATCGACTGGCTTGCCTGGTCGGCGGTGGCGATGACGCTCTACGCCGGGTTGACGATGGTGACGAACGTGCCGTTCTACAGCTTCAAGGACATCGGCCATCGCCGCTCGGTGCCCTTCGTCGTGCTGGTGCTGATCGCGCTCGGCATCGCGCTGGTGAACCTGCATCCGCCGCTGGTGCTGTTCGGCGCGTTCTGCCTGTACGGGCTGTCCGGCTACGTCGTCTACGCCTGGCGCAAGCGCCAGGGCAAGCCGGTGAGCGTGATCGCGATCTCGAAGGACGAGCCCGACGAACGCGGGCTGCACTGAAACGCCCCCGGCGGCGCCGTGCTATATTGCGCCGCATGTCTTTCCGCCTCTCGGCCCTCGAACTGCTGCTTCTAGGAGCAGGTCTGCGGGCTTGCTGATCGACAGACGCATCTTTTCGCGACGAATCGACGGCCCGCCAGCTCACGCAGCGGGCCGTTTCGTTTTCTCGCGCTGCGTGCCACACCCGGAGAACGACCGTGACCGACCGCCTGATCATCTTCGACACCACGCTGCGCGACGGCGAGCAATCGCCGGGCGCGTCGATGACCCGCGATGAGAAGCTGCGCATCGCGCGCCAGCTCGAGCGGCTGCGCGTCGACGTGATCGAGGCCGGCTTCGCCGCGTCGAGCAACGGCGACTTCGAGTGCGTGAAGGCGATCGCCGCGCACATCAGGGACTCGACGGTGTGTTCGCTGGCGCGTGCCAACGACCGCGACATCGCGCGTGCGGCCGAGGCGCTGCAGCCGGCGGCGCGCGCACGGATCCACACCTTCATCGCGACCAGCGACCTGCACATGGAGAAGAAGCTGCGCATGACGCGCGAGCAGGTGCTCGAGCAGGCGCGGCTTTCGGTTCGCTTCGCGCGCAAGCTGTGCGACGACGTCGAGTTCTCGCCCGAGGACGGCTACCGCTCCGACCCGGACTTCCTGTGCCGCGTGCTCGAGGCGGCGATCGCCGAGGGCGCGACGACGCTGAACATCCCCGACACGGTGGGCTACGCGATTCCGGAGCTGTACGGCAACTTCATCCGCGACCTGCGCGAGCGGATCCCGAACTCGGACAAGGCGGTGTGGTCGGTGCACTGCCACAACGATCTCGGACTGGCGGTGGCGAATTCGCTGGCCGGCGTCAAGATCGGCGGTGCGCGCCAGGTCGAATGCACGATCAACGGCCTCGGCGAGCGGGCCGGCAACTGCTCGCTCGAGGAAGTGGTGATGGCGGTCCGGACGCGGCGCGACTACTTCGGCCTCGAGGTCGGCATCGAAACGGCGCAGATCGTGCCGGCGTCGCGTATGGTCGCGCAGACCACCGGCTTCGTCGTCCAGCCGAACAAGGCCGTGGTCGGCGCGAACGCCTTCGCCCACGCGTCGGGTATCCACCAGGACGGCGTGCTGAAGGCGCGCGACACCTACGAGATCATGCGTGCCGAGGACGTGGGCTGGTCGACCAACCGGATCGTGCTCGGCAAGCTGTCGGGCCGCAACGCGTTCAAGCAGCGGCTGCAGGAACTGGGCATCGAAACCGACTCCGAGGCCGAGATCAACGCCGCGTTCGCGCGCTTCAAGGACCTGGCCGACCGCAAGAGCGAGATCTTCGACGAGGACATCATCGCGCTGATGGGCGACGAGAGCGTGACCAGCGAACACGAGCACTACCGCCTGCTCGCGCTGGCGCAACGCTCGGAGACCGGCGAGCGGCCGCACGCGACGGTGGCCTTCGCCGCCGGTGCGGTCGAGCACCATGCCGAAAGCGACGGCAACGGCCCGGTCGATGCCAGCCTGAAGGCGATCGAGTCGAAGGTGAACAGCGGCGCCGAGCTGCTGCTCTACTCGGTGAACGCGATCACCTCGGGCAGCACCGAATCGCAGGGCGAGGTCACCGTGCGGCTGCAGCACGGCGGCCGCGTGGTCAATGGCGTCGGCGCCGACCCGGACATCGTCGTCGCTTCGGCCAAGGCCTATCTCGCGGCGCTGAACAAGCTGCACAGTTCCGGCGAGCGCGTCGCCGCGCAGGGGTGAGTGCGGACGCGTGCGAGCCCGCTGCGGGCTCGCGCGCGCCGCACGAGCCGGCCGGGCATGCAAGCCCGGCCGTGGGGCGCGG
>JAFLDG010000196.1 GCA_017302495.1 Burkholderiales bacterium | reverse complement strand
GCGTCGGCGTTGCCGGTGTAGAGCAGCACCGGCAGCTCGGGCCGCAGCGCGACCGCGCGTTGCGCGAGTTGCAGCCCGGTGAGCTGCGGCATCGTCTGGTCGGTGATCAGCAGCTCGACTTCGTGCCGCGGGTCGGCGAGCCAGTCGAGCGCGGCCTGCGGCCCGCGTTCGACCTGCACCTGCAGCCCCCAGCCGCCGAGCAGCTCGGCCATGAAGTCGCCGACCATCGCCTCGTCGTCGACGACCAGCACCCGGCCCGCGAGGGCCGCCGGCTGCGGCCGGGCGCCCGCGGCGGGCGTCTCGGGCCGGCCGGCATCGCCGTGCGTGCCGACGGCCGGCAGCAGCACGCGGAAGGTCGATCCGGCGCCGGGCCGCGACTGCACGTCGACGTGGCCGCCGTGGTCGTGCACGATGCCGTGCACCATCGCCAGCCCCATGCCCGATCCGCGCCCCACCTCCTTGGTCGAGAAGAAGGGTTCGAAGATCCTCTCGATCGTCTGCGGCTCGATGCCGCAGCCGTCGTCGGCGACGGCGATCGCGACCCACGCGCCGGCGTCGACGCGGGCGCGGCACGAGGCGCAGGTGAAGGCGCCGCCGGCCGGGCGCAGCCGCACCCGGATCAGGCCGGTCTCGCCGATCGCGTCGCGCGCGTTGATGCACAGGTTGAACAGCACCTGCTCGATCTGCACCGGGTCGACCTCGGCGCTCGGGCCCGGGCCCTCGGGCAGCGCCGCGTCGACGCCGACCGAGGCCGGCAGCGTCGAGCGCAGCAGCTGCAGCGTCTGCTGCACCAGCGGCGTCAGCGCCAGCACGCGGCGCTCGCCGCGCTGGCGGCGGGCGAACGCGAGCATCTGCGCGATCAGCTCGCGCGCGCGCTGCGCGGCCAGCTGCGCCTTGCCCAGCTGGCGCTGCAGCCGCTCGTCGGCGAGCCCGGCCGCGCGCTCCTCGGCGAGCACCAGGTAGCCGATCACGCTGGTCAGGATGTTGTTGAAGTCGTGCGCGATGCCGCCGGTGAGCTGGCCGATCGCCTCCATCTTCTGCGCCTGGCGCAACTGCGCCTCGAGCCGCTCGCGCTCTTCCTCGGCGGCGCGGCGCTCGGTGATGTCGCGCACGATCGCCAGCACGTGCGGCTCGCCGAGGTGGCGGAACGGGATCACGTGCACGTCGACGCGGATGCGCGTGCCGTCCTTGCGCAGCGAGTCCAGCTCCGCGCTGCAGGCCTCGCCGGCGAGCGCGCGCTGCACCAGCTCGCGCCGCGGCGACGCGTAGGCGGCGGTGAACTGCGGCTGATCGTAGCCGCGGCCGATCACCTCGTCGCGCGACCAGCCGAAGATGCGCTCGTAGGCCGGGTTGACGTCGACGCGCTGATAGCGGCTGTTCCACAGGATCAGCGCGTCGATCGACGCGTCGAAGATCGCGCGGTACTGCTGCTCGCTCGCGCGCAGCCGGGTTTCGGCGCTCCGGCTCTCGGTGATGTCGCGCGCGATCTGCAGCACCAGCGGCTCGCCGCGCTGGGTGAACGGAATCGTGCGCAGCTCGGTGACGATGCGCCGCCCGTCCTTGCGGATCGCCTCCAGCTCGGCATGGCTGGCTTCGCCGGCGAGCGCACGCCGCACGGCGTCGAGCCGCGGCCGGGCGAACTCTTCCGGGTACGGCAGGCCCTCGAAGCCGCGGCCGACGACCTCGTCGCGCCGGAAGCCGAAGATCTTCTCGTGCGCCGGGTTGACGTCGACGCGCTGCAGCCGGCTGTTCCACAGCATCAGCGCGTCGGCCGAGGCGTTGAAGATCTCGCGGTACTGCTCCTCGCTGTCGCGCAGCGCGCGCTCGGTGCGCCTGCGCTCGGTGACGTCGCGGCCCATGTACAGCACGTGCGGCGCGCCGCGGTGGCGGATCGGCATGCCGCGCAGCTCGATCTCGTAGCGGGTGCCGTCGCGCCGCAGCAGCGGCACCTCCATCTCGATCGGCTCGCCGCCGAGCGCCCGTTCGTGCTGCGCGCGGATCGCCGGCGCGACCTCGGCCGGGTTCGCGACGATGCGGTCGAGCCCCAGCACCTCGTCGCGGCCGAAGCCGCTCATGCGCTCGTAGGTCGCGTTGACGTCGACGATCCGGAAGTCGGCGTCGCGCAGCACCAGCGCGTCGGCCGAGGCGTTGAAGATCGCGCGGTACTGCTCCTCGCTGTCGCGCAGCCGGCGCTCGCCCTCGAGCCGTTCGCTCACGTCGCGGCCGACGCCGAGCGCGAAGGCTTCGTCGCCGAAGCGCACCGGCAGGTAGCGCAGCTCGATCTCGAAGCGGCTGCCGTCGGCGCGGCCGACGTTGACCGTCGCGCTGCCCACGCGGCCGTCGAGCGCACCCTCGATCAGTTCGAGCAGCTGCGGCAGGTCGTCGGCGTCGGGGCGCTCGCTCCAGTGGCGGCCGATCACCTGCTCGCGCCGCAACCCGGTCAGCTGCACGAACGCGTCGTTGATGTCGACGACGCGCAGGTCGCGGTTCCACAGCACCATCGAGTCGACCGTGCCGTCGAAGATCGCGCGGTACTTCTGTTCCTGCGCGCGCAGCGCGGCGAGCGCGGCGTTGCGGTCGGTGATGTCGCGCGCCACCGACAGCGCGTAGGCGCGGCCGCCGAAGCTCACCGGCACGTAGCGGATCTCGACGTCGTAGCTGCGGCCGTCCTTGCTCGGCACGCGCGCCTCGATCCGGCCCTCGCGGCCGGCGAGCGCGCCGCGGATCAGCTCGTGGCGCCGCGCGGTCTCGGGCTCGCCGGCGCGCTCGTCGAGCCGGCGGCCGATGACGTCGTCGCGCGTCCAGCCGCTCAGGCGGGTGAAGGCCTGGTTGACGTCGACCAGCACCAGGTCCTCGCTCCACAGCCCCATCGAGTCGGCGCTGCCGTCGAAGATCGCGCGGTACTGCTGTTCGCTGGCCTGCAGCGCGGCGAGCGCGGCCTTGCGCTCGGTGATGTCGCGCCCGATCGACAGCACGTGCGGCACGCCGCCGTAGCGGATCGGCAGGTAGCGCACCTCGACGTCGAAGCGGCTGCCGTCCTTGCGCACGGCCCGGGTTTCGAGCAGGCGCTCCTGCCCCTGCAGCGCCGCGCGGATGCACTCGGCGCGCTGCCGGATCGCCTCGTCGCCGAAGCGGCGTGGAAAGGTCGCGCCGATCGCTTCGGCGCGCTCCCAGCCGAACAGGCGCGTGAAGGCCTGGTTGACGTCGACGCAGCGGATGTCCGGATCCCACAGCACCAGCGCGTCGGCGCTGCCCTCGAAGATCACGCGGTACTGCTCTTCGCGCGAGCGCAGGGCCTCCAGCGCGGCCTTGTGCTGCGTGATCTCGCGCGTGAAGGCCAGGATGTGCGGCCGGCCGTCGATCTGCGCGGCCTTCAGCCTGACCTCGTCCCAGTGCAGGCTGCCGTCCTGGTTGCGGCGGTGCCACTCGAAGGGCGGGCAGCGGCCGAGCCGGGCCAGCTCGAGGTACTGCAGCGCATGTTCGGCGTCGTACGGCGGCTCGCCCGAGCTCAACTCGGCCACCGACAGCCGGCGCAGCTCGTCGACCGTGTAGCCGTAGTTCGCGCAGGCCTTCGGGTTGACGTCGAGGATCGCACCGCTGGCCCAGTCGTGGACGAAGATCGCGTCCTCGGTGGATTCGAAGATCGCGCGGTAGCTCGCCTCCGAGCGGCGCAGCGCCTCGACCGCCTGCAGCCGCTCGATCTCGGCCGCGGCGCGCGCGGCGAAGATCTGCAGCACCGATTCGATGCGCTCGGCGTGCGCGAGCGGCGCGCGCGACGCGACCGAGATCACGCCGAGCGTCGCCCCGTCCTGGCCGACCAGCGGGTAGCCGGCGTAGCTCTCGGTGCCCTGCGCCTGCGCGTCGTGGTCGTCGGGGAACAGGTCGCGCAGGCACGACGGATAGATCCGGAACTGCCGGCCGACGACCGTCGCGCACGGCGTGCCGCGCTTGGCGTAGCGCAGGTCGTGCACCGGATGGCCGTCGACGGTCATCGCCAGCATCGTCAGGTGCTCGGGGTCGTCGGCCCGCTCGCGAGCGACGAACGCCACCTCGACGTGCAGGATCGTCGCCAGCAGCCGCACCAGCTCGTCGAACACCGACGCGCCGCGGGCGCTCGACACCGCCAGCGCCGCGGCGCGCAGCGCGTCGTCGACATGGCGGCGCTCGATCTCGGCGACGATGCGGCCGGCGAAGATCTTCAGCAGCGCCTCGGCGAGCGCGGCGTCGCCGATCGGCTGCCGGTCCATCGCCACCAGCAGCCCGAGCGGCATGCCCTCGCGGTCGGCGAGCGGGAACGCGACGTACGAGTCCATGCCCCTGGCCGCGAACAGCGTGTCCGGCGGGAACTCGGCGCCGACGCCGCGCTCGACATGGCGGAAGCTGCGGCCGACCACCTTGGCGCAAGGCGAGCCTTCGACCGCGTAGTCGAAGCTGCGCAGCGCCTCGCCGTCGAGCACCGCGGCGAGCGTGCGCAGTGTGCGCCGCGACTCGTCGGTGAAGGTGGCGACGAAGACCGTGGCCACGCCGAGGATCGCGGCCAGCTCGCGCACCAGCTCGGCGAACGGATCCGGTCCGCCCGAGCGCGCGACCGCCTGCGCGGCGCGGAACATCGCCTGCGCCGCGCGGTCCCAGCCGGGCGCGCTCACCGGGTGCGCGATTTCGGCGGCATCCATGTTCGGCAGTCTAGGCCGCCCCGCGCGCGCGCGCGGCGTCATTGCCCGCCGGATACCGGGCGGATACAAGGGCGATACGTTGCCGACGGCACGCCCGTCAGTGTCGATGCGCTGCTCGTCGGCGACGACGGCCCGATCGTCGATCGCCGGCCGCGATTCGCACCAGCAAGTCACGGACGCGGAGGCTCGCGCTCAAGCGCGGCGGCGCCGCGCCGATAGCTTCGACCATGGGGCACCCACTTACCAATCGATACAGGCCGGCGTCACGCGCGGTGCACGCTGCCGCCGGTTCGGCCGTTTCCATGTTCATCCGTGCAACCGGAGGCCCCGCATGACCAAGCCCCTCGTCCCGCTGCTGCTGGCGGCAGCCCTCGCCGCCCCCGCCGCGCGTGCCGGCACCGATGTCGGCGTGTCGATCTCGATCGCCCAGCCCGGGCTCTACGGCCGCGTCGACATCGGCAGCGTCGCCGTGCCGCCGGTGCTGGTGTACCCGCGTCCGGTGGTCATCGCGCCGCCGCCGGTGGCGCGGCCGCCGGTGTACCTGTGGGTACCGCCCGGCCATGCGAAGGACTGGCGCAAGCACTGCCGGCATTACGGCGCCTGCGGCTACCCGGTCTACTTCGTGCGTGACGACTGGTATCAGAACAGCTACGTGCCGGTGCACGCCCGCGGCCCCGGCGGCGGCCCGCCGCCGGGCAAGGGCCACGGCAAGGGCAAGGGCAAGGGCCACGACGACTGACCCGCGGCCGGCGCCGCCCCGCGGCCCGCGCCGGCTGCGCCCCGGTCACTCCGCGGGCCGCTCGCGCGCGCGCTGCACCAGCGGGCCGAGCAGATCCATCGGCAGCGGCAGCAGCACGGTCGAGCCACGGTCGCCGGCGACCTGGGTCATGGTCTGCAGATAACGCAGCTGCATCGCCTCGGGCTGGGTCGCGAGCATGCGCGCGGCTTCGAGCAGCGCGCCCGCCGCCTGCTTCTCGCCGTCGGCGTGGATGATCTTCGCGCGCCGTTCGCGTTCGGCCTCGGCCTGGCGCGCGATCGCGCGCACCATCGACTCGTTCAGGTCGATGTGCTTGATCTCGACGTTGGTGACCTTGACGCCCCAGGGGTCGGTCTGCTGGTCGAGGATGCGCTGCACGTCGAGGTTCAGCCGCTCGCGCTCGGCCAGCATCTCGTCGAGCTCGTGCTTGCCGAGCACGACGCGCAGCGTGGTCTGCGCCAGCTGGCTGGTCGCCATCAGGTAGTCCTCGACGTTGATGATCGCCCGCTGCGGGTCGACGACGCGGAAGAACACCACCGCGTTCACCTTGACCGAGACGTTGTCGCGCGAGATCACGTCCTGCGGCGGCACGTCCATCGTCACCACGCGCAGGTCGACGCGCACCATCTGCTGCAGGCCCGGGATCACGAGCACCAGCCCGGGCCCCTTGACCTTCCAGAAGCGGCCGAGCAGGAAGATCACGCCGCGCTGGTATTCGCGCAGCACGCGCAGCGCGCCGAACGCGGCGGCGATCAGCAGCACGAGCAGCGCGCTGCCGAAGCCGAACGGAAGGTCGAAGGACATCAGGTCGCTCCTTGGGGAAGGTCGGGCTGCACGTCGAGCACCAGGCCGTCGAGGCGCAGCACGCGCACGCGCGCACCGGGCACGAGCGGCGAGCCGCAGCGCACCCGCCAGCGCTCGCCGTTCACCAGCGCCCAGGCGCCGTCGCCCTCGACGGCGATCACCTCGCCGAGCGCGCCGGCCATCTCCTCGCGGCCGCTGACCACCGGCCGCTTGCGCGCCCGCAGCGCGAGCGAGCCGCCGAGCAGCACGACCAGCGCCGAACTCGCGGCGAGCGCGATGACCAGGCCGAGCGGCACGCCGAAGCCCGGCACGTCGCTGTCGAACAGCAGCACGCCGCCGGCGACGAACGCGATCACGCCGCCGACGCCGAGGATGCCGAAGCTCGGCGTCAGCACCTCGGCGACGAGCAGGCCGATGCCGAGCAGCAGCAGCGCGAGCCCGGCATAGTTCACCGGCAGCAGCTGCAGCGCGAACAGCGCGAGCAGCAGGCAGATCGCGCCGGCGACCCCGGCGACGCCGAAGCCGGGCGTCGAGAACTCGAAGATCAGGCCGTAGATGCCGATCATCATCAGGATCAGCGCGAAGCTCGGGTTCGCGATCACCGACAGCAGCCGGTGCCGCCAGTCGGGTTCGACGGTCTCGGTGGCCAGCCCCTTGGTCTGCAGCGTCAGCTCGCCGGTGCTCACGCGCACCCGGCGGCCGTCGATCCGCACCAGCAGGTCGGGCAGGTCGGCGGCGACGACGTCGACCACGTTCTGCTGCTGCGCCTCGGTCGCGGTCAGCGTCACCGCCTCGCGCACCGCGCGCTCGGCCCATTCGGCGTTGCGGCCGCGCTGCTGCGCCAGGCCGCGGATGAACGCGGCGGCGTCGTGCACCTGCTTCGCGGTCATCGGATCGAGCGGCGCAGCACCGCCTTCGGGCGCCGAGGCGCCGCTCGCCGGGCCGGGCAGCGGCTTGCTGCGCTCGGGCGCGCCGCCGCCGGGGGTCGGCATGCCGATCGCCACCGGCGTGGCCGCGCCGAGCGTGGTTGCCGGCGCCATCGCCGCGACATGCGCGGCGTAGAGGATGTAGGTGCCGGCGCTGGCCGCGCGGGCGCCCTCGGGGCTGACCCAGACCACCACCGGCACCGGCGACGCGAGGATCGCCTGGATGATCTGGCGCATCGAACTGTCGAGCCCGCCGGGCGTGTCGAGCGCGATCACGACCAGCGGCGCGCCGGCCTCGCGCGCCTTGGCCAGCCCGCGCACGACGTAGTCGGCGCTGGCCGGGCCGATCGCATCCTGGACCTTCAGCACGCGCACCGGCGCGGCGGCGAAGGCGGATCCGGCGGCGAGCAGCCAGCATGCCACCAGCAGCGTGCCCGCCAGCCAGGCGGCCCGGAGGGGGCGGGGCAGGGTTCTCATCGTCGCCGTCGCGTGC
>JAFLDG010000195.1 GCA_017302495.1 Burkholderiales bacterium | reverse complement strand
CGCCAGCGCAGAGTCGCCGCGCGGCGCGCCGGCCGCCGCGTCGCCCTGGAATACGACCTCGACCGCGCCGCGGCGCGCCGCGCGGTCGCACTCGATACGCAGCGCCTCCGCCAGCCCCAGGTCGTCGATCACCGACGGATGCAACCGGTACGACAGCGCCTGCACGTCGCGGCTCAGGCCCGCCAGTTCACTGCCGATCGAGTGCTCGGCCGCCGCGCGCGCGGCGGGGTCGGTCAGGCGCGGCAGCGTGGCCGCCTCGATCGACAGGCCGGCCAGGCGCTGGGTGACGTCGTCGTGCAGCTCGCGCGCGAGCCGGCGGCTCTCGTCCTCGTAGGCGGTGATCAGACGTCCGCCGAGCGTGCGCGCCCCGCGCTCGGCGCGCCGGCGATGGGCACGCTGCACGAGCAGCGCCGTGATCAGCCCTGCCTGGACCAGGATCAGCGCGGCGACGGCGGCGATCTCCCGGCGGTACCGGGCCCAGGGCGCCGGCTCGCGGAAGAGCAGCTCGCTGCCGGGCGGCAGCCGCGCTTCGTCGATGTGCCAGCGGCGCAACTCGCGCGCGTCGTACGCCAGGCCGTCCATGCCGATGGTGACGACCTCGGGCGCGGCCGGAGCCGCGGTGGCGCCTGCCGCGGACAGGCGCTGCAGCGCGAACGCGGCGGCCTCCTTGCCGGCGCGCGCCTGCGACAGGTACGGGCCGCCGAGGACGCCCTGGCCCAGCTCGCTCTCGAACAACGAGAAGATCGGCACCTGCGCGACCCGCTTCAACTCGGCCAGCGCATCGAGCCGCTCGTGCGGCACGCCGGCCGCGTCCACCACCATCAGCCCGTAGAACACGGCGCTGTCGGGCGGCAGCGCCGCGACGCGCTGCTTCGCTTCGGCCAGCGAGAAGCGGTCGAGCCAGAGCAGCTCGACCCGCCCGTGCAGGAAGGCCAGCTCGCGCGCCACCTCCTGGCGCCAGAAGCGCTCGAGCGGCGTGTCGCCGAGCACGATGGCGATGCGGCGCGTGTCCGGCCGCACGCGCAGAAGGGTGTCGAAGGCCCGCGGCAGGTCCAGCTGCGTCGCCACCACGGCATCGCCCGGCTTCAGCCCCGCGCGCGGCATCACCCGCGCGTCGATCGCCGTCAACAGCACCGGCACCTGCGCAAACAACGTCTCGCGCTGCCGGACCAGGAAGCGCGCGGCCGGCCCGGCCGAGCCGACGATCAGGTCCGGCGGCGGGTCGGCGAAACGCGCGCCGAGGTAGGCGGCGAAGGCCGCCTCCTCGTCGGCGCCGATCACGCGGCCGGCATCGAGCGCGGCCTCGAGGAAGACCACCGGCTGCGGCGAGCGCGACGCCAGCTCGCGCCTGAAGCTCGCGACCACGGCGTCGTAGGGTGCGAAGTCGCGACCGAAGGAGTGGATGATCAGCACCCGCTTCGAGCCCTCCTGCGCGGCGGGAACGAGCGGCGCGAGCCCACCGCCGAGCGCGAGCGCCACGGCGGCGCCGGCGCGCAGCAGGCGGCGCCTGGCGGCACGGGGGCCGAAACCGGTCGCAGGGTGGGGGGTCATCGCGGTGCTCGGCGACGCCGACGGGCTCGCGCCGTCGCGGGTATCGCCGGCGCCATTTTCCGAGATGCCCGGCACGGTGGCCGCCCGGCCCGCCGGTCGCGGACCGCGCCGCCGGCGCCGGGCCGGCGCCAAGGGCCGCCAAGTCGCGGGCCTCGGCACGGGGCACGAAGGCGCGCATGCCAAAATTGCGGCATGGACATCGAACGCATCAACCAGATCGGCACGCTGCTCGCCGACCTGAAGACACGCACCGAGCAGCTTCGGGGGTATCTTTGACTACGAGCGCAAGGCGCTGCGCCTGAGGGAGGTCGACGCCGCGCTCGAGAACCCCGCGGTCTGGAACGAGCCGAAGCGCGCGCAGGAACTGGGCCGCGAGAAGAAGGCGCTCGACACCGTGGTCGGCACGATCGACCACCTGAGCCGCGAGATCGCCGACAACGCCGAACTGTTCGAGATGTCGAAGGCCGACGAGGACTTCGATGCGCTCGCGCACATCGAGGAAGCCGCGCAGGCGCTGCGCGGCACGGTCGAGCAGCTCGAGTTCCGGCGCATGTTCAGCGACCCGGCCGACCCCGGCAACTGCTTCGTCGACATCCAGGCCGGCGCCGGCGGCACCGAGGCGATGGACTGGGCGCAGATGCTGCTGCGGCAATACCTGCGCTATTGCGAGCGCAAGGGCTTCAAGGCCGAAGTGCTGGAAGAGACCGAAGGCGACATCGCCGGCATCCGCAGCGCGACGCTCAAGGTCGAGGGCGACCACGCCTACGGCCACCTGCGCACCGAGACCGGCGTGCACCGGCTGGTGCGCAAGAGCCCCTTCGACTCCGCCGGCGGCCGCCACACCAGCTTCGCGAGCCTGTTCGTCTACCCGGAGGTCGACGACTCGATCGAGATCGACATCAACCCGGCCGACGTGCGCGTGGACACCTTCCGCGCGAGCGGCGCCGGCGGCCAGCACATCAACAAGACCGACTCGGCGGTGCGGCTGACGCACCTGCCCACCGGCATCGTCGTGCAGTGCCAGACCAGCCGCAGCCAGCACAGCAACCGCGACGAGGCCTGGCGCGTGCTGCGCTCGCGGCTGTACGAGCACGAGCTGCGCAAGCAGCGCGAGGCGCAGCAGAAGCTCGAGGACAGCAAGACCGACGTCGGCTGGGGCCACCAGATCCGCAGCTACGTGCTCGACCAGAGCCGGATCAAGGACCTGCGCACCGGCGTCGAGATCAGCGCCACGCAGAAGGTGCTCGACGGCGACCTCGACCCGTTCATCGAAGCCAGCCTGAAGCAGGGGCTTTGAGGCCGGCGGGCTATACTGGCGTGCCACGCCCGGACGAATGGTGACACGATGAGGACGATCAGCGTGCGCGAGCTGCGCAGCGTGATGCCGCAGCTGAAGGAGACGCTCGCGCAGGAGCACGAACTGCTGCTCGTGTCCAACGGCGAGCCGGTGGCCCGCATCCTGCCGGTGCCGGGCGCCCGCCGCGTGTCGCCGCTGGCCGCGCACCGCGCGCGCATGGCGCCGGCGGCCGTGCCCTCCGAGGTGCTGGTGCGCGAAGAACGCGACCGGCGCTGACGCGGCGTGAGCATCTACGTCGACACCAGTGCGCTGGTCAAGCGCTACGTCAACGAGCCGAACTCGGAAGGATTCGACGACTTCGTCGTCGGCTCCGACGCGCAGTTCGTGCTGGTGCCGCTGACGCTGGTCGAGATGCAGTCGGTGCTGATGCGCCGGCTGCGCCAGCGCGACTTCGACCGCGCCTACCTGAAGCGGCTGCACGGCCACTTCGACGACGACCTGCGCGCCGCGCTGTGGGTCGTGAACCCCTTCCCGGCCCAGGCCTTCGCCGATGCGGCGAGGCTGATCGCCGAACCCGATGTGGCGCTCGCCACGCTGGATGCGCTGCATGTCGCCTGCGCAACAGCGCTGGGCTGCACCGGGTTCGCGACCGCCGACCGCCAGCAGGCGCTGGCGGCGCGACGTTGCGGCCTGTCCATCCACGACTTTTTCAGCTGACACACCATGCGCGAAGGCCCCGCCACCCCGATCCGGCGCCAGGACTATGCCCCGCCGCCCTATCGCATCCGCAGCGTCGAGCTGACGCTGGACCTCGACCCGGCGAAGACGCTGGTCGCGAGCCGGCTCGAGATCGAGCGCGCGCCCGGCAGCGAAGGCCGGCCGCTGGTGCTCGACGGCGAGGCGCTGAACCTGCTGCGCGTGCTGGCCGACGGCGCGAGCGTGTCGTTCCGCGAGGAACCGGGCCGGCTCGTGATCGAGCAGCCGCCGGCGGCCGAGCGCTTCGTGCTCGAGATCCGGAACACGATCGCGCCGGAGAAGAACAGCGCGCTCTCGGGGCTGTACGCGAGCAGCGGCGGCCTGTTCACGCAGTGCGAGGCCGAGGGCTTCCGCCGCATCACCTACTTCGTCGACCGGCCGGACGTGATGGCCACCTACACCGTGCTGCTGCGCGCCGACCGTGCGAAGTTCCCGGTGCTGCTGGCCAACGGCAACCTGGTCGAGCAGGGCGCGCTCGACGGCGGGCGCCACTACGCGAAGTGGCACGACCCGTTCCCGAAGCCGAGCTACCTGTTCGCGCTGGTCGCGGCCGACCTGGTCTGGCGCGAACAGCGCATCCGCACCCGCGGCGGCCGCGAGCACCTGCTGCAGATCTACGTCAAGCGCGGCGACCTGGGCAAGACCGAGCACGCGATGGCCTCGCTGATCGCCGCGCTGGTGTGGGACGAGGCGCGCTTCGGCCTCGCGCTCGATCTCGAGCGCTACATGATCGTCGCGGTCGACGACTTCAACTTCGGCGCGATGGAGAACAAGGGGCTGAACCTGTTCAACACCCGCTGCGTGCTCGCCAGCCCGGCCACCGCCACCGATGCCGACTTCCACGCGGTGGAGAGCGTGGTCGCGCACGAGTACTTCCACAACTGGACCGGCAACCGCGTCACCTGCCGCGACTGGTTCCAGCTGTCGCTGAAGGAGGGCCTGACCGTCTTCCGCGACCAGGAATTCAGCATGGACATGGCCGGCTCGCCGTCGGCGCGCGCGGTCAAGCGCATCGAGGACGTGGTCAAGCTGCGCACGCTGCAGTTCCCCGAGGACGCCGGCAGCATGGCGCACCCGGTGCGTCCCGAGAGCTACGTCTCGATCAACAACTTCTACACCCCCACCGTCTACGAAAAGGGCGCGGAAGTGGTGCGCATGATGCACACCCTCGTCGGCCGCGACGGCTTCGCGCGCGGGCTGGCGCTGTACTTCGAGCGCCACGACGGCACCGCGGCCACCTGCGACGATTTCGTGCAGGCCATCGCCGACGCGAACCCGCAGTCGCGGCTGGCGGCGCAGCTCGACGGATTCAAGCACTGGTACTCACGTGCCGGCACGCCGCGGCTCACGGCGCGCGGCCGCTACGACGCCGAGTCGCGCCGCTACACGCTGCAGCTGGCGCAGCACACCGGCGCCGACGGCGCGCCGCCGCTGCTGATCCCGGTCAGCGCCGCGCTGCTCGGCGGGGACGGCCGGCCGCTGCCGCTGCGCTTCGCCGACGACCCGGCCGATTACGGCCACGAGGCGCTGCTGCTGCTCGGCCAGGCCGAGACCACCTGGACCTTCGTCGACGTGCCCGCCGAGCCGGTGCCGTCGCTGCTGCGCGGCTTCAGCGCGCCGGTGCAGCTCGACGACGGCCTCGGCGACGGCGCGCTGCTGACGCTGCTCGCGCACGACACCGACCCGTTCAACCGCTGGGACGCGGGGCAGCGGCTGGTCTTGAGCCGGCTGCTCGCCGCGCAGCAGGCGGGTGCCGCGCATCCGATGCTCGACGATCCGCTCGAGCAGGCGCTGCGCGCCGTGCTGCGCGACCCGCAGCTGGATCCGGCGTTCAAGGCGCTGCTGCTGGCGCCGCCGGCCGAAGGCTATGTCGCCGAGCAGGTGGCCGCCGCCGACCCGCAGCGCATCCACGCGCTGCGCGAGGCCTGGCTCGACCAGCTCGCCGAGCGGCTGCATGCCGACTGGGCCTGGGCCTGGGAGCAGCACCCGGTGCGCGAGGGCTACAGCCCGGCGCGCACGCAGTCCGGCCGGCGCGAGCTGGCCAACCTGGCGCTGCGCATGCTGTGCCGCCACGCCGCGCATCACGGCAACCCGGTCTGGCCGGGCCGTGCCTACCAGCAGGTCAAGGACGCGGCGAACCTGAGCGACCGGCTCGGCGCGCTGGTCGCGCTGGTCGACAGCCATGCCGAGCTGGCCGAGCGCGCGCTCGAGCTGTTCCATGCGCAGGCGCACGGCGATGCGCTGGTGGTCGACAAATGGTTCGAGGTGCAGGCGCGGGCGAACGAAGGCAGCGGCGCGAAGGCCGGCCGCGCGTTCGCGCGCATCAAGGCGCTGGCGCAGCATCCGGACTTCTCGCTGCACCACCCGAACCGGGTGCGGGCGCTGCTCGTCGCCTTCGGCCGCAACCCGGCCGCGTTCCACCGCGCCGATGCCGCCGGCTACGTGTTCTGGGCCGACCAGGTGATCGCGCTCGATGCCGTCAACCCGAGCCTGGCCGGCCGCGTGGCGCGCGCGATGGACCGCTGGGCCCATCTGGCCGAGCCCTACCGCCGCGCCGCGCGCGAGGCGATCGGACGCGTCGCGGCGCGCGACGGCATCAGCGCCGAGCTGCGCGAGATCGTCACGCGCGCGCTGGAGGCCGCATGAACCGCATCAGCCTGACCCAGTACCTGGTCGAGCAGCAGCGCGAGCGCGGCCGCATCCCCGGCCAGCTGCGCATGCTGATCGAGGTCGTCGCGCGCGCCTGCAAGCGCATCGCGGTGTCGGTGAACAAGGGCCCGCTCGGCGACGTGATCGGCACCGCGCACACCGAGAACGTGCAGGGCGAGGTGCAGAAGAAGCTCGACATCATCAGCAACGAGGTGCTGATCCAGGCCAACGAATGGGGCGGCCACCTCGCCGCGATGGCGAGCGAGGAGATGGACTCGATCCACGTCGTGCCGAACCGCTACCCGCAGGGCGAGTACCTGCTGCTGTACGACCCGCTCGACGGCTCGAGCAACATCGACGTCAACGTCAGCATCGGCACGATCTTCAGCGTGCTGCGCAAGGTCGGCCACCAGCGCGGCATCGGCGAGGACGACTTCCTGCAGCCGGGCCGCTTCCAGGCCGCGGCCGGCTACTGCGTCTATGGCCCGCAGTCGCAGCTGGTGCTGACGGTCGGCGACGGCGTGGCGGTGTTCACGCTCGACCGCGAGCTGGGCTCGTGGATGCTGACCGAGCAGAACCTGCAGATCCCGGCAGACACGAAGGAGTTCGCGGTCAACATGAGCAACCACCGGCACTGGGCGCCGCCGGTGAAGCGCTACATCGACGAATGCCTGGCCGGCAGCACCGGCCCGCGCGGCAAGGACTTCAACATGCGCTGGGTGGGCAGCATGGTGGCCGACGTGCACCGCATCCTGTGCCGCGGCGGCGTGTTCATGTACCCGTGGGACGCACGCGAACCGGACAAACCCGGCAAGCTGCGCCTGATGTACGAGGCCAATCCGATGGCCTTCCTGGTCGAGCAGGCCGGCGGCGCCGCGACCAACGGCCGCCAGCGGCTGATGGACCTGATGCCGGGCAAGCTGCACGAGCGGGTCGCGGTCGTGCTCGGCTCGAAGAACGAGGTCGAGCGCATCACGCAATACCACCAGGAGGCGCCGGCGGCCGAGGCCGGGCCGGCGGCACGATGACGCTGCCGCAGACGATCGAGCTGCAGCCCGCGGGCGAAGCCCGGGCGAGCGTGATCGTGCTGCACGGCCTCGGCGCCGACGGCACCGACTTCCTGCCGCTGGCCGACGAGATGGACCTGACGGCGGTGGGCCCGGTGCGCTGGGTCTTCCCGCGCGCGCCGGAGCGCCCGGTCACGCTCAACGGCGGCATGCGCATGCGCGCCTGGTACGACGTCTACGGCGGCTTCGAGCGCGGCGTGCGCGAGGACGAAGCCGGGCTGCGCGCGAGCTTCGCGCTGGTCGACGCGCTGTTGGACCGCGAGGTCGAACGCGGCGTGCCGGCGCAGCGGATCGTGCTCGCCGGCTTCTCGCAGGGCTGCGCGATCACGCTCGGCGCCGGGCTGCGCCACCCGCGGCGGCTCGCTGCCCTGGTGGGCCTGTCCGGCTACCTGCCGCTGGCGGCGGCCACGGCCGCCGAGCGCGATGCGGCGAATGCCGCGACGCCGGTGCTGCTGGCGCACGGCGCGCGCGAC
>JAFLDG010000194.1 GCA_017302495.1 Burkholderiales bacterium | reverse complement strand
GCCGCCGCGCCGAGCCGCCGCCGCAGGACCGCATCACCCGCGCCGCCTGGTTCCAGCGCGAGCACCGCAAGATCGACGCCGCGGTGTGGGCGCTGCCGAGCGTGAAGAGCCCGGCCAACTGCGGTGCCTGCCACACCCAGGCCGAGCGCGGCCGTTTCGACGAACACGAACTGCGCGCGCCGGCGGGCCTCGACGCCCGCCAGCGCCGCGCCTTCGAAGACTGAACCAATGATGGAGGACTCGATGACCCACGCCCCCGCCCTCGGTACCGCGGCCGCGCGGCCCGCGCCGGCGCCGACGCGGCGCGTCAACGACGCGCCGATCCGGATGTTCCACGCGCTGTTCGCCCTCGCCTTCGCCGGCGCCTGGGCGACCGGCGACTCCGAGGCCTGGCGCGCGCTGCACGTCACGCTCGGCTACACGCTGGCCGGGCTGCTCGGCTTTCGCGTCGTCTACGGCCTGGTCGGGCCGCGGCCGGCCCGGCTGACGATGCTGTGGCGGCGCATCGCCGCCGCGCCGGCCTGGTGGCGTGCCTCGCTGCGCCAGCTGCGGAATCCGCGGACGATCGGCTGGACGCAGGGCCGGCACCTGCTGCTGTCGGCATCGATCGCCGGCCTGCTGCTCGGCATCGTCCCGCTCGGCCTGAGCGGTTATGCGGTCTACGCCGACTGGGGCGGCGAGTGGCTCGAGGCGGTGCACGAGTTCTTCGCCAACGCGCTGCTCGCGCTCGCCGGCGTGCACCTCGCGCTGCTGGCGCTGTCGAGCGCGCTGCAGCGGCGCAACCTGGCGCGGGCGATGTTCGACGGCCGCGTCGCCGGTGCCGGCGCCGACCTCGTGCCGAGTCAGCGCCGCGGTCTGGCGCTGCTGCTGCTGGCCGCGGTGCTCGGCTTCGGCGCCTGGCAATGGCAGCAGTCTCCGGCGGGCCTGCTGCCGGCAGCGGGTGCGGGGTCGAAGCACCACCACCTCGACGACGACTGAGCGCGCCCGGCCCGGCCGCGGCGCACCGCCGGCCCCGCGGCCGGGACCTTCCGGTGGGCACCGGGCCGCAGGGCACCGATCGCCGTGGCCATGCGTCAGCCCAGCGAATCGGCCATCAGCGCGCGGAACCACTTGCCCATGTCTTCGAAGTAGTCCCCGTTCCAGCCGTCCGACGCCCCGCTCGCCGCCGGCACCGCGACCATCGTCCGCGCCGCCGGGTCGTACTGGAACACCGCCTCGAGCCACGACGCCTTCGTCATCGTGATCGTCGAGAAGCAGGCCGAGTTCGTGACCGGCGCCGGGTCGGGATCCTCGCCGGCGAAGATGCGCAGCAGCGCGTCGGCGCAGACCTTGGCCTCCTGGTTCGCGATGTGGCCGGCCTTGGGCTGCAGCGTCGCGCTCGAGTCGCCGATCACGTGCACCAGCGGCGCCGCGGTGCTGGCGTAGCTCAGCACGTCGACCGCGGCGAAGCGGCCCTCGGTGGCGTTGGCCAGGCCGGCGCCGGCGATGATCGCCGGCGCGCGCTGGCGCGGGATCAGGTTGATCACGTCGCCGTGCACCTTGCCTTGGCTGGTCGTGACCGTCATCGACGCGGCGTCGGCCGACAGCACCTCGGCGTTCGTCCGGTACTCGATCACCCCGCCGTGCAGGTCGAAGAACGCGCGGCTGAAGTTGTCCTTCTCGGTGACGAAGTCCGGGTTCGCGTCGAGCACGAGCAGCTTCGACCCCGGCTTGCGCGCCTTCAGCCAGTCGGCCAGCAGGCAGGCGCGCTCGTACGGGCCCGGCGGGCAGCGGTACGGCACCTTCGGGATCGTCATCACGACCGTGCCGCCGCTCGGCATCGCCGCGAGCTGGCTGGCGAGCAAGGTGGTCTGCGCGCCGGCCTTCCAGGCGTGCGGCATGCGGTTCGGGTTGCTCAGGCCCGGCACGGGATCGAAGTCGATGCCGGTGGCGAGCACGAGCCGGTCACCCTGCAGCGAGGTGCCGTCGGCGAGACGCACGCGCGCCGCCGCGGCGTCGACCTCGACGACCTCGCCGGTCACGACCTTCACGCCGTACTTCGTGCGCAGCGCGTCGTAGGTGAAGCGCAGGCTGCCGAGCGTGCGCTGGCCGGTCAGCACCAGGCTGCTCAGGATGCACGAGGTGTAGCGCGCGTCGCGCTCGACCAGCGTCACGTCGATCGTGCCGTTGCTCCACAAGCGCAGGTACTTCGCGAGGGTGCCGCCGGCCATGCCGCCGCCGACGATCACGACGCGGGCGGCCGACGCGGCACCGACAGCAAGCGCGCCCTCGCGGCCGTCTGCCAGCGTCTGCACGTCGGCCGGTTCGCCACCGCCGCAGGCGGCGAGCAGGCCGCCGAGGGCACCGGCACCGCCGGCGAGCAGAAGTTGTCGTCTCTTCATCACCGGCCTCCTTCAGCGCTGCTTCGACAGCCAGTCGGCGATCAGCCGCAGCTGCGCATCGGTGTAGCCCAGCGCGTGCTTGGGCATCAGGCCGGTGCCTTCCTTGCCCGCACGCATCTCGACCAGTTCGTCGTACAGGCTTTGCGCCGACTTGCCGGCGAGCGTGTCGAAGCCCGGGCCCTTGCCGTTGGTGCCGTGGCACTGGTAGCAGTTCGAGGCGAGCAGGCGCCCCGGCGGCGAGGTCTGCGCGTGCGCGGCAGCAGCGGCGGCCAGTGCGCCGATCGCCACCACGGTGACGGTACGAAGCTTCATCGTGTTCTCCCTGAGCGAGGTCGGGCCGCGCCGGCCTGCGGGCGCAGGCGGCGGCGGGTGAAGGAAAAGGATCAGGCCGCGGCGCCGGCAGGCGCCCGGCGCCGGCGCACGAAGCCGGCGAGGCCGGCCAGCCCGCCGAGCATCAGCACGGCGCTGGCCGGTTCGGGCACGGCGGCGACCTCGGCGGCGTTGAAGCCGGCGATCTGCTGGCCGACGAAGACCAGGTCGTGGCGTTGGCCGCCGATCATGACGAAGGCCGTGCCGTCCGCGGCGAGCTGCGGAAACTGGTTCTCCTGGCCCGGCTTGTTCCCCGACATCGGGTCGACGTAGCCGTCGTCGTCGAAGCGGCCCCGGTACTCGAAGAACTGGAACTTGTAGACGACCGACGGCGATGGCGCGTCGACCACCTTGCTCACCTCGTCGACCATGCCGAGCTGCAGCGGCTGCCACTCGATCTCGGTCTCGGCCTCGAGGCCGGCGATCTCGGGTCGCGCGCCCGGGTGGTTGCCGGCGAGCAGGTCGTTCAGGTCGACGTTGCGCTCCAGCTCGGTCTTCACCACCTTGACCCAGAACGCGTTGTCCTGCACCGCGCCGCCGAGGTCGGGGGCCGGAAGCTCGAACCGCACCGGTGCCGGCGGCTGCCCCGCCGCCGGCGGGGTGTACGCGATGATCGGCGCCGGCACCGCTGCCGAGATCTTCGCCAGGCCGCCCGAGCCGTCGTCGACCAGCCAGTTGTAGCTGGTCCGTGCCGGCGAACCGTAGGTGCTCACGCCGAAGTGGTCGCACGAGGTCGACTTCCAGTTCGGGTTCGCGCCCGGCCAGCAACTCTCGCCGCTGGTGACGAAAGGCGCCGACGGCGTCGAAGCCGAGCCGCCGAGCACGCCACCGTAGGTGATGCGGGCGCCGAACCCGGGCAGGTACGCGACCGTCGGCTTGCCGTAGCGCACGACGTAGCCCGGATCGGGCGACATCCAGAACACCCGGTCGAGGCCGAAGACGCTGGTGATCATGCCCGGGCGGTCGTAGCGCGAGTCTTCGATCTCGATCTCGAAGCCGTAGGCCGGACGGTCGGTGGTGTTGACGACGTCGAAGTTGGCGAGGCTGCCATGCACGCTGGCACCGGCCGGCAGGCTGCCGGCCAGGCCGAGCACGGCCAGCAGCCCCGCCGCCCGCGCCGCGCCGCGCCACGCCGTAGAGATCGTCTGTTGCATCGCCTGCTCCTCCGCGACCGCCGCCGGGCAGCCCCTGCGGCGGATGTTGAGCGGCGCGATGAATGCAGGCTGAACGGCGCGCGTCGCCTCACCGACTGTTACACCGCAGACACCGCGCTCACCGGTGCCGGCAGCAGACGCAGCGTCGCCCGGAAGCCGCGTCCGCCGACACACGGCGACTGCAGCTCGAGGCGACCGCCGCTGTCGCGCGCGATGCGCTCGGCCAGCGCCAGGCCGATGCCGCTGCCGAACAGGTCGCGCCGGGAGCTGCCGCGCTCGAAGCGCCGCAGCAGCCCGGGCAGGCGCGCAGGTTCGACGCCGGGGCCGTCGTCCGCGACGCTGACCGTCGAACCGTCGACCGTGACCGTGACATGGGCGCCGTCGCCGGCGTGCTGCAGCGCGTTGCCGACGAGGTTGCCGAGCGCGATGCCGAGCGCATCGAGGTCGCCGAGCGCCGCGGCCGGCCCGCGCTGCACGATCTCGATGCGGCCGGCATGTCGCGCCTCGCGCTGCTCGTCGACGACCAGCCGTGCCAGCGCCGCCAGGTCGACCGCCTCGCGCCGCAGCGCGGTGCCGGCGTCGATGCGCGCCAGTTGCAGCAGCCGCGTGCACAGCCGCGTCATGCGGTCGAGCTGGCGCGTCACCGCCTGCACCGATGCCGCGCGCTCGTCGTCCCGGGCCGCGTGCTGCAGCCGCTGCAGCTGGGCGCGGGCGGCGGCCAGCGGCGTGCGCAACTCGTGCGCGGCGTCGGCGGCGAAGGCCCGCTCGCTGTCGACCAGCCGCTCCAGCCGCGCGAGCAGCGCGTTGACCGTGTCGACCCACGGCTGCAGCTCGGCCGGCGCGGACGCCGCATCGATCGGCCGCAGATCGTCGGCGCCGAGCCGGGCGAGCTGCTCGCGCGCCGGCTCGAGGTCGCGGAACGAGCGCCGCAGCACCCAGTTCACGACCAGCGCCGCCAGCCCGAGCAGCACGAGCAGGGCCACCGACAGCCCGACGAACTGCGCGCCGACGAGGGCGCGGCGGTGCGCCAGCGGTTCACCCACCTGCACGTACGGGCCGACGAGCCCGCTGCCGAGCGCATAGACGCGCCAGTCGCCGGCATTCACCAGGCCGGCGGTGTCCGCGGGCGCCAGCGGCGTGCGCGGCGCCTTCTGCGAACGCCACAGCAGCCGGCCGTCGGCGAAGACCTGGTAGACGACCAGTTCGTCGTGGTCGCCGAAGCGATCCATCACCCCGGCGGTGTCGGGGGAGCCCCACGCATCGGGGGGAATCAGCAGCAGCCGTTCGGCGGTTTCCTGCAGCGCACTGTCGAGCACGGCGCCGGTCTGGCGCCAGAGCGAGACCAGCGTGAATGCACTCGCCAGGACCCAGGTCGCCGCGAGCAGCACCAGCAGGCGGCTGCGCAGCCGCGCTTCCATGCGCCAGGCCGGCGTGGCGCGGGCGCGCTCAATCGAGCCGGTAGCCGAGTCCACGGTGGGTGCTGATGCTGGCCGCGCCGAGCTTGCGCCGCAACCGGCTGACGATGACTTCGAGCGAGTTGCTGGTGCCGTCGGCCAGGCCCTCGTGCTGCAGGCGGGTCTCGATCTCGCTGCGGCTGTAGATCCGGCCGCGGTGGCCGGCCAGGCAGGCCAGCACCGCCCACTCCATGCGTGTCAGGTCGACGCGCCGGTCGCCGCGCCAGGCCTGGTGCGTGGCCTCGTCGATGTGCCAGCCGGCGTCGCCGGCGTCCGCCGGCGGCCCGCCGGCACGGCGCGCCACCGCGCGGATGCGTGCCAGCAGCTCGTCCAGATCGAAGGGCTTGACCAGATAGTCGTCGGCGCCGAGCTGCAGGCCGCGGATGCGGTCGCGGACCAGGTCGCGCGCGGTGAGCACGATCACCGGCCACGGTGCCCCCTGCTGCCGCCAGCGCCGCAGCAGGTCGAAGCCGTCGCCGTCCGGCAGCTTCAGGTCGAGCAGCGCGAGCTGCGGCGGCGCGGCGGTCTGCGCTTCGGCGAGGCGGGTGCACCAGGCCACCCGGTGGCCGTCGGCCTCGAGGTGCGCGACCACCGCGGCACCCAGGTCGCGGTCGTCCTCGATCAGCAGCAGTTGCATGCGCGGTCCGTTCGCCGTCGCGCGATCGCCGTCCCGGCCGCGGCGCCTCAGCCCGCCGGCGCCGCCAGCGCCGCGTCGAGCGCGCGCTCGAAGGTCGCGACCGTGCGGTCGGGGTGCTTCAGCTTGTCCAGCCCGAACAGGCCGATGCGGAAGGTCTTGAAGTCCGGCCCCTCGTCGCAGGCCAGCGGCACGCCGGCGGCGATCTGCAGCCCCTGCGCGGCGAAGGCGCGGGTGTTCTGGAAGTCGGCGCGCCCGGTGTAGCTGACGATCACGCACGGCGCCTCGAAGCCCGGCGCGGCGACGCTGCGGATGCCCCGCGCCTGCAGCAGCGCGCGCACGCGCCGGCCGATGTCCGCCTGCGCGGCGCGCGCCGCGTCGAAGCCGAAGGCGGCCGTCTCCCGCACCGCGTCGCGCAGCTGGGCCAGGCCGTCGGTGGGCAGCGTCGCGTGGTAGGCGATCTGCCCTTGCTCGTGCGTCTCCATGATGCCGAGCCACTTCTTCAGGTCCATCGAGAAGCTGCTGCTGGTCGTGCCGTCGATGCGCGCGCGCGCGTCGTCGCCGAGCATCACGAGGCCGGCGCAGGGCGTCGAGCTCCAGCCCTTCTGCGGCGCGCTGACGAGCACGTCGACGCCGACCGCTTGCATGTCGACCCAGATCGCACCCGAGGCGACGCAGTCGAGCACGAACAGCCCGCCGTGCGCATGCACCGCATCCGCCACCGCGCGCAGGTAGGCGTCGGGCAGCATCAGCCCGGCCGAGGTCTCGACGTGCGGCGCGAACACGAGGTCGGGCTTCTCCGTGCGGATCGCGGCAACCACCTCGTCGATCGGCGCCGGCGCGAACGCAGCCTGCGGCCCGGGCTCGATCGGCCGCGCATTCAGCACCAGCGTCTCGGCCGGAATGGCGCCCATCTCGAAGATCTGGCTCCAGCGGTAGCTGAACCAGCCGTTGCGGATGACCAGCACCTTCTTGCCGTGCGCGAACTGGCGCGCCACCGCCTCCATGCCGAAGCTGCCGCTGCCGGGCACGACGACGGCCGAGCGCGCGCGGTAGACCTGCTTCAGCCCGGCGCTCAGGTCCTGCATCACGCGCTGGAAGCGCGCGGCCATGTGGTTGAGCGCGCGGTCGGTGTAGACGACCGAGTATTCGAGCAGGCCGTCGGGGTCGACATCGGGCAGCAGGCCGGGCATGGGGGTTCCTTCGGGCAGCGATCGGGCCGGCGAGCCTAGCAGCACCGGGCCGGCCGCGCATGCGCGTGCTGCACGCCGAGGGCCGCGGCAGGCGCCCGACACCCGCGAACCGGGGGGCACGGTGCGAACCCGGCTCCTAGAATCGGCGACCCAGCCCCGCTTGCCAGGAGTTCGCCGATGGATGCGCGCACGTCGCCGTTTCGCATGCGTCTCGCGCAGTTGCGCGAGGTGATGGGCCGCGAGGGCATCGCCGCGGTGCTGGTGCCGAGCAGCGACCCGCACCTCTCCGAGTACCTGCCGGCGCGCTGGCAGGGGCGCGAGTGGCTGTCGGGCTTCACCGGATCGATGGGCACGCTGGTGGTCGGCCTGGAGCGCGCGGCGCTGTTCGCCGACAGCCGCTACTGGGTGCAGGCGGAAGGCGAACTGGCCGGCAGCGGCATCGAGCTCGAGCGCATCCAGGCCGCGGCTTCGCCGGCGCACCTGGACTGGATCGTCGCGACGGTGCCGCGCGGC
>JAFLDG010000193.1 GCA_017302495.1 Burkholderiales bacterium | reverse complement strand
GGACTCGGCGCGCGCAGCCGGCGCCAGGCCGCGATTGCGGCGATCACGACGAACGGGAAGCCGGCGCCGAAGGCGCCGACCGCGACGAAGCGCTCGGGCAGCAGCAGCCGCGCGAGCAGCGCGAGCGCGGCCGCGATCGCCAGGCTCACCCACCAGGGCGAGCGCAGCAGGATCGCGAACAGCGAGTTCTCGGCCATGCGCAGCTTCACGGGGGGCGTCTCCGGTCTTGGGGGTGCGGCCGAGCTTCTAACATGGCCGGCCACGCCGCTCTCCGCCCCTTGGACGCCGCCCGCCGCCTTCGCCTCGCCACGACGCTGCTCTGGGTGACGCCGGCGCTGTGGTCGTCGAACTACGTGATCGCGCGCGCCGCCGACGGCGTGATCGCGCCGCACCTGCTCGCGCTCGGCCGCTGGAGCCTGGCCTGGCTGCTGATGCTGCCGCTGGCCGGCGGCGTGCTCGTGCGCAGCTACGCGCAGTGGCGCGGCGAGTGGCCGCGCCTGCTGCTGCTCGGCGCGCTCGGCATGTGGATCTGCGGCGCCTTCGTCTACCAGGGGGCGCAGAGCACGAGCGCGACCAACATCGGCCTGATCTACGCGGCCACGCCGGTGGCGATCGCGCTGGCCGGGGCGCGTGTGCTCGGCGAGCGGGTGTCGGCGGCGCAGCGGATCGGCATGGCGCTGGCGCTGGCCGGCGTGCTGTACGTGGTCGCGCGCGGCGAGCCGGCGCGGCTCGCGCAGGTGCGCTTCAGCGCCGGCGACGGCTGGATCCTGGTCGCGGCGGTGTCGTGGGTCGCCTACACGGTGCTGCTGCAGCGCTGGCCGTCGGCGCTCGCGCCGGGGCCTCGGCTGGCGGCCATCACCGCCGGCGGGCTGGCCGTGCTGCTGCCGCTGACGCTGGTCGAGGCGTGGGTGGCGCCGGGCCCGCTGCCCGGTGCGCGCGCGTTCGGCCTGGTCGTCGCCGCGGCGCTGCTGCCCGGCTTCTTCTCCTACCAGGCCTACGGCTACATGCTGCGCGAACTGGGCACCGCGCGCTCGGCGCTGGTGATGTACCTGGCGCCGGTGTATGCGGCCGGCATCGCCTGGGTGCTGCTCGGCGAGCCGCCGCAGCCGTACCACGCCGTCGGCGCGGCGCTGATCCTGCCGAGCATCTGGCTCGCCACGCGCAAGGCCGGCTGAAGCCCCGCGGCCGCGGGGTGCGCGGCGCCGCGGCGACAATCCGCGCCTCGCCAGAACCGCCAGCAGACCGACGATGGGCGTCTCGCATCCGTTCCACCTCGCCTTCCCGGTGAAGTCGCTCGCCGAGGCGCGGGCCTTCTACGGCGGCCTGCTCGGCTGCCCGGAAGGCCGCTCGTCCGCCACCTGGGTCGATTTCGACTTCCACGGCCACCAGATCGTCGCCCACCTGGCGCCCGACGAGGCCGGCCACCGCACGACCGGCGAGGTCGACGGCGACGACGTGCCGGTGCGCCATTTCGGCCTGGTGCTGTCGATGGCCGAATGGGAGGCGCTGGCCGCGCGGCTGCGCGCCGCCGGCACGCGCTTCGTGATCGAACCGCATGTGCGCTTCAAGGGCCAGGTCGGCGAGCAGGCGACGATGTTCTTCCTCGACCCGAGCGGCAACGCGCTCGAGTTCAAGGCCTTTGCCGATCCCTCGCAACTGTTCGCCCGATGACGTCACGCCCGATGTTCCTGCCCTTGAACCACTCGCGCTTCGGCCCCTGCGGCCGCGCCCTGCTCGGCGCCGGCCTCGCCCTTGCCGCGCAAGCCGCCCAGGCGCAGGCCTTCGACGCGGTGCGGCTGTTCGCGATCCCCGCCGGCGAGGGCCAGGGCATCGTCGGTGCGGCCGTGATCGCCGGCCACGAGTACCTGGGGTCGAGCGAGACCAAGCTGCGGGTGCTGCCGGCCCTCGACTACCAGTGGAAGAACGGCTGGTTCATCGGCACCGGCAACGGCATCGGCTACCAGTTTCCGTCGCCGGCCAACATGCAGTACGGGGTGCGGGTCACGGTCGACGGCGGCCGCAGCGACAACGACGCGCCGGCGCTGTTCGGCATGGGCGCGATCCCGGTGCGGCCCGAGATCGGCGCCTTCCTGAACCTGCTGATCACCGACGAGTGGTTCCTGACCAGTTCGATCCGTTACGGCGCCGGCCAGGACCGCGACGGCGTGCAGGTCGACCTCGGCGCCGGCTACGCGGTGCAACTGGCGCCGAAGTGGCGGCTCGGCCTGGGTCTCGGCGCGACCTACGTCAACGGCGACTTCATGCAGGCCTTCTACGGCGTGACGCCGGACCAGGCCGCGGCCACCGGCTATGCGGTCTACGCGCCGGGCGCCGGTTGGCGCGACCTGCGCGGCAACGCCACCTTGACCTACTTCTTCGACGCCGCCTGGAGCCTGACCGCCTCCGTCCAGGTGCGCTCGCTGCAGGGCGGCCCGAAGGGCAGCCCGATCGTCGACGAGTCGACGCCGGTCTCGGGCGTGCTCGCGCTGGGCTACAAGTTCTGAGCCCTGCGGGCCGGAGAGCCGGCACCACGGCCGGGCGGCACGGCCTTGCGATGGGGCGGCAGGCCGGCGGCACCGGCCGCGGCCTTCGGGGTCAGGGGGTGCCGCCGAGCGCGCGCTGCGCCATGGCCCGCACGGCCGCCTTGAGCCGGTCCCAGCCGGCATCGGTGTGCAGGTCGATGCCGCCGAAGATCCGGATCTTGCGGCTGCGCACGAGCAGGTACTGCACGCCGGCGACGAGCAGCAGCGTGAGGTCGGGCAGTTCCGGCGCGCGGGCCAGGTCCGCCGGGCGCAGCAGCCGGGTCGCGCGCTCGCCCCAGGCCTCGCGCTGGGATTCGAGGATCGCGGTCAGCTCGTTGCGCACGACCACCTCGGCGGCGAGGATCTCGAGCGTCATCGGGCGCGCCCGCAGCGCATCGACGAAGCGGTCGAGGAACTGCGCATAGCGCTCGGCCGCGGGCAGGCACTCGAAGGCCTGTGGGTCGGGGCCGATCAGTTCGTCGACCGTCGGCCAGAAGCGGCCGCTCTCGCCCCAGGCCGCGAGCAGCGCCGGCAGCCCGCCGTAGTAGCGGTAGATCAGCACCTTGTCGACCCCGGCCTGGCGCGCGATGGCGTTGACGCCGACCGCACCGAAGCCGTCGCGTGCCAGCACCTCGCCGACCGCGCGCAGGATGCGCTCCTCGGTCGCGGCCCGGTCGCGCGGGCGCGCGGCAGCCGGCGCGGCATGTGGCCGGCCGGTCATCGGCGGTCTCCGGCGTGAGTCGGTGGCGGGTGCACGGGCTCAGGCCGACGCGAGTTGGGCCTGGAGCCCGCGGCGCGGCGCCGGCCCGACCGGCTCGGCATGGCCGACGCGGGCCCACATCTGCACCGTCTGGGCAGGACGCCGCGCCCCGAGCAGTTCGTGGATCGCCGCGTGGGCGCCGGCCTGCTCCGGATACTCCTGCAACGCCTGTTGCAGCGGCTGCATGACCACGCCGGCCGCGGTGGCGGCGAGCTGCACGCGCACGTAGGCGCGGCCGGCATTGACCTGGGTGACGCGGTCGTTGCCGTCGCTGGTCAGCCAGAGAAAGTTCTGCGTGCTGGCGATCATGCGGTCGAAGTCGTCGATCTGGCGGCGCGTCCCCATCGAATCCGGCGCCGGCGCACGGCTGCGATCGAACAGGCCGACCCGGTCGAGCAGCACGACCATCGGGTCGGTGAGGCTGATGCCGTCGCGGTGGGCCGAAATCTCGGCACTACCGATGCGCAGGACGCGGATCGATTCCATCATGGTCCTCGGCGTGACCAGCTCGGTCCGCCAGGCCGTGCGCGCGATGTCGCGCTGACGCTGCAACGCGGCCGGTTCGTCCGGGCCGATCCGGCCGAAGTGCAGCGGGTAGGGCCGAACGGCCTGCGCCATCGCTTGCCAGGCCGTGTCCGGGACCGGCCGTTCGGCGTCGTAGACATTGCGGTTGGTGCGACGCAGCAGCACCTGGGCGAAAAGCGGGTCGGGGGCCGCGCCGGCATCGGGCACGAGGCGGACACGGGCCACCGGTCGGTTGTCGATCTTCTCCGGCGCGAAGGGCCCCTCGGGGAACAGCTCGATTTCGGCGCGGTGGCCGCGCTCGCGCGCGGCCATGTCGAGCAGCTCGAGGAAGGTGCCGTGGCTCATCATGATCTGCCGCGCGAAGGGGTCGGTTTCGGGCAGCAGCCGCGCCGGATCGCAGCGCAGCACGATCTCGCCACTGGGCCGCAGATCGATCGACCACGACTGCAGGTTGTGCGAATGCGGCGCGAGGATCGCGTACGACAGCGCCCAGCGCCGCAGGTCGGGTTCGTCACCCGGCCCGCGCCAGGCGGCCACCGCATCGTCGGGCATGCCCGGCGAACATGCGGCCAGCGGCATGGTCGCACCGAAGATCGCGCCGCCACCGACCAGGCGAACGAAGTTCCGACGCCACATGCGAATCCCCTAAGTCACCACAAAGTGACTCGATCTTAGTCACCAATGAGTGACAAGTCAACCTAAAAACAGCAGCTACCCAGGCCCTGCGAGCGCTGGAGACGAGGTTGGCACGGTCGGCAGGCCGACGATTCGCTGGCAGATGTAGTGCAGCAGCGCGCGCCAGCGGTCCGGGCCGGGCAACTGCTCCGCAGTTCGGCGTACATGCGCCACAGCCGCTTGAACATTGGCGATCATCGATTTGATCAGCCCCACTTCGGCGTGCATCGGCGTGAGGTACAGCGTCGTCTGCCCGCCGCTGGTGGCCGCGCGGCCGACCGCGGCCAGCAGCAGCGGGCGGCTGGTCAGCGCCTCGCGCCGGGCGCCGGGGTTGGCCGCCCTCGCGTACCAGCTCCACCAGTTGTAGGTCAGCGCCACCGCCCGGGCCATGATCTGGCTGCGCCGCATGTCGTGCGTGGTGAAGCCGCTCCAGCCCCACTGGTTCTTCAGCTCGTCGAAGCTGTTCTCGCAGTCGCAGCGGTCGCGGTAGAGCTGCCCGATGGCCTCGATGTCGTAGCCGGCGTTGGTGACCAGCACCGTGTACTCCCACAGCCTGGCGTTGTCCTGCACCTCGTCGTGCGGCAACGCCAGCACCATCTGGCCGCCGGCCGTGCGGGCCTGCAGCGCCACGTCGTGGCGGATGCGCCGGCGCAGCACCACCACGCGGCGTGCCTTGCTCCAGCCTTGGAGCCGCAGTTCGTCCTCGATCGCCTGCCAGCCCTGGCTCAGCGAGGTGGCGCGCGTCCAGCCTTCGCGCCTGAACAGCCGCTCGATCAGCCGCTTGACGTTGGCCGTCTGGCGCAGCCGCAGCAGGTACGGCAGGGCGCGCTGCTCGCAGAGGTCGATGATGTCCTCGTTGCCGTAGCCGCAGTCCCCGCGCACCAGCGCCGGTGCCTGGGCGCCCAGTTCGTCCAGCAGCCGCTGCAAGGCCGCCTTGCCGTGCCGCGAGGTGTGCTGCTTGCCGCTGGTCAGCACCGCATCGAGCACCAGGCGCAGGTTGCCCACGACGAAGCTGTGCAGCACGTGGCTGGGTCGGCCCGGCTTGTGCGGGTTGTAGCCCACTTCGGCACCTTGTTGCCGGCCATACAGCGGCTTGATGGTCGCGTCCAGGTCCAGCACCCACGGCCGCGACAGCGCCTCGCGCACGCTGTCCATCAACGCCTGGCGCATCCAGCGCTCGGCCCCGGCCTCGTCGATCGCCTTGAGCGCACGGCGCACCGAGTCTTCGCTGACCAGCCCCGACAGGCCCAGCGCCCGCGCCGCCACCGCGTCACCTTGCACGCGCGCGATGTGTGCGTAGCGCTTGCCTCCGGCCAGGATCCCCAGCATCAACGTGCCCAGCACGTCGCGCTTGGCGCTGCCGTTGGGGCTGCTGTAGCTCAGCGGGCACTGCTCGACCCAGCGGTCGAACACGCCGGCGGTGGCCAGGAACTCGGCGAAGAACACCAACTGGCCGTGCGGCGTGGCTTGCGCCTGTTCGTCCCAGCGCACCCGCATGCGCCCGCCCAGCGTGTCCACCACCATCGCCTCGCCGGCCGCCACCGCCAGCGCCGTCTTCGTCGGCTGCTCGTGCTCACCCATAGGGTGAGTCTGGCAGATCCGCGCCAAGCCGCGCCAGTACTGGCTCTCCGCGCCATTGCGAGGCGGCAACTGCTGTTTCTAGGGTCAAGGGTGACGGCGCAGGAGGATCGAGGCGCGAAAAAAAGGGGCCCGCCGCTTTCGCGGCGGGCCCTCGCAAGTCCTTCATGAAGGACGTCGTTGGGACCGGTTACGGGCTCTTCCTTCGTGCGTGCGTCGGGTTCAGCCCGGGGCGCCTCGCGGCGCTGCCCATAATCGTGTGACAGCTCAATTTGTAACTGTAGACGCCGGGCGACGCTCCGGCCATCCCTAGTTCGGTAGACCTACCTGTGCCGGTGTCTCGTCGGCACCTTCGCCCCTCCGCCATGCCCGCTCCGACCCCGCCCGTCGCCGCCACCACCGACGCGGACATCGCGCGCCTGCAGCATCTGCTGTCCCGGCTGCCGCCGCCGCTGGACCCACCGGACATCAGCGCGCTCGACGGGTTCCTGTGCGGCGTGCTGCTGCAGCCGAACGCCGTTCCGGCCGAACAATGGCAAGTGTATGCCTGCGACCTGGACGGCCGCCCGCCCGCATCGGCGGTGGACATCGCCGGTTTGATGGCCATCGTCCGCCGTCGCCATCGGGAACTGGACGACGCGATCGGTGGGCGCCGCTGGTTCGACCCGTGGCTCTTCGAGCCGGAACCGGCCGAGGACGTCGGCGGCGCGCTGCGCCCCTGGGTGGCGGGTTTTGCGCTGGCGCTCGGGCGCTTCGACGGCCTGCTCGCGCTCGATCGGCCGGGCCTGCGCGAGCCGCTGGCGATGCTCTACCGGCACCTGCCGGCGCAGGATCTCGAACTCGATGCGGAACTGGCGGAACTGATCGAATCGATCGAGCCGGTGCGCACGCTCGCCGAAGCGGCCGAGGACCTGGTGTGTGCCGTCCTGCTCCTGGCCGATCTCGGCCGGCCGCTTGCACCAGCGCCCGCGGGCCCGGCCGGTCGGCGCTCAGCGCCGGCGCCCCGCCGGGGCGCTCGCGGCCGTGCCCGCTGAAGCCAGGCCGGCCGACGTCGGAGGCCAGAGCGTCGAGAGCGTGTAGCTGCCATCGAGCGGCGACAACGGCTTGTCGAACATCGCCAGCAGCACCGCGCAAACCACGGCGCCGGCGACGGTGCCCCAGGTCAGCACCTGGAAGGCAGCGTAACGGAACGTCAAGTTTCTTCCCCCTGAGGGCGCCTTCAGCGTGCGCCGCGCGCTGCGATCGTAGTCGGCGCGGCGCGGCGGCGCCATCCTCCCGGATGGGGAGGCGCCGCTCGCTGGCGGTCGGGGCCCGCCGGACGCGAAATGGGGGCGGCTGCACCCGCACTTCGGAGCCTCGGCCGGCATCCGCCCGCCGACACTGGCGGCAGCCGCTGGCGGCGCAGGAGGTCTGCAACGATGCGACGCGAACTGGCGCGATGGTTCAAGTGGCCGCACGCGCCGGCGGCAACGCCGGTCGACGCCGCCGACATGGGCACCGAGTTCGGCCTGGAGCTGTCGTTGGCGGAATCGGCGAGCCCGAGTCGGCCGGCGTCGCGCCCGGTGCCCGCGATGGCCGGGGCACCGCGGCCCGCGTGGCGACTGCACCGATCGGTACGGCGCGGCTGGCGCTAACCACCGCCGCGCGGCGCGCACCCGCCGCCCCCGCCAGCCGAAACCGCGCGCTCCGGCTGCCGCCGGTCGCCGCCCCGGCAGCCAGGCGCGGCGCCCGGGATGGACCGGGCGCGAGCCCGGTCGTCAGATCTCGATCAGCCGACCCGGCTCGAACCCG
>JAFLDG010000192.1 GCA_017302495.1 Burkholderiales bacterium | reverse complement strand
GTCGGTCGCCGCCAGCGTCGCCCAGGCCATCGAGGCCAGCCCGGTGGGGCAGGCGGTGGCCGCGGCCGGGGCGATTCAGCGTGCGCGCCGGGCCGGGCGGCTGAGCCGGCGCGTGCGCGGCAAGGTCGCCGTCGTCACCGGTGCCAGCTCCGGCATCGGCCGGGACTGTGCGCTCAAGCTCGCCGCCGGCGGCGCCACCGTGATCCTGGCGGCGCGCACGCCGGCCAAGCTGCAGGAGACCGTCGAGCGCATCCGTGCCGACGGCGGCCAGGCCCAGGCCTATGCCTGCGACCTGTCCGACATGGCCGACTGCGACCGCTTCGTCGCGGCCGTGCTCGACGACCACCGCCACGTCGACATCCTGATCAACAACGCCGGCCGATCGATCCGCCGCTCGGTGAAGTTCTCGTTCGACCGCTTCCACGACTTCGAGCGCACGATGCAGCTGAACTACTTCGGCGCACTGCGGCTGATCTTCGGTTTCGCGCCGAAGATGCTCGAGCGCCGGTCCGGCCACATCGTCAGCATCAGCTCGATCGGCGTGCTCGCCAGTCCGCCGCGCTTCTCGGCCTACGTCGCGTCGAAGGCCGCGCTCGATGCGTTCACGTGGTGTGCGGCGCCCGAGTTCGCCGACGCCGGCGTGCGCTTCACCACCATCAACATGCCGCTGGTGCGCACGCCGATGATCGCGCCGACCCGGCTCTACGACGCGTTCCCGGCGCTCACCCCCGACGCGGCCGCCGAGCTGGTGGTGACCGCGGTGATCGACCGGCCCAAGCGCGTGGCCACCGGGCTGGGCCTGGCCGGCGCGGTGGCCCAGGCGGTGGCGCCCGGGGTCAGCGAATTCGTGCTGAACCAGGCCTTCCGCCTGTTCCCCGACTCGGCGGCAGCGCGCGGCCTGAGCGAGGCCGAGGCGGCGGCCGAGCGGGACGCGCTGCCGAAGAGCCCGGCGGAGCTGGCGCGCAGGTTGTTCGCGCAGGTGTTCAGCGGCGTGCATTGGTAGCGCGGCCCCGGCGGACCGCGCGCCGGCCGGACGGCGCTACAGCGCCCCGAGCCGGAAGTGCTGCTGCAGGAACTGGCGGAAGCGGCGGATGATGCCCAGCGCGTCCTGCAGCCGGTCGCGCTCGAGCGTGCTCAGGTCGGCCATGCGCACCAGGTTGTCGGCGGGCTGGCCGAGCTGGCGCTGCAGCAGGTTGTTCTTCAGCTTCAGCCCCATCATGAAGTGCAGCGTCTCGGCCAGGTCGCGCGCCAGGCTCGGGTCGATCCGGGCGCGTTCGACCAGCGCGCGCAGCCGCTCGGTCGTGGCCAGCGGCGCAATCTGCGCCTGCAGCGCGAGCGCGCGCACGCCGTGCACGATCGGGAAGGTGCCGAGCTTCTTCAGGTCGAACGATGCCGCGTCGCGCGTGCGCGACGCGGTGAGCCGGGCCCACCAGCCGACGGCCGGTTCCTCGAACTGGTCCGCCGCGGCGGCGAAGCGGGCCAGGAACGCGTCGCTGCCGGGCAGCGCCTCGTAGGCGAAGGCCTTCGCCTTCTGCAGCAGGCCCGTGTCGCCGGCCACCGCCGCCGCGTCCATGAAGATCGCCAGGTGCATCGGCCCTTCGGCGTCGCCGCCGTAGATCCAGCCGCGGATGCGTTCGCGGAACTCGGCCAGGCTGCCGCGCCACAGCGGGTTGGTCAGCATGATCTCGCCTGGGCAGCGCGGCCAGCCGAAGTCGATCAGCGCGCGGTTGAAGGCCTCGGCCACCTGCGGCAGCTCGGCACAGGCGGCGCCGTCGCGCAGCAGCAGCGCGTTGTCCTGGTCGGTCTTCAGGATCTGCTCGCCGCGGCCCTCGCTGCCCATCACCAGCAGGCAGCTGTCGGCCACCAGCCCGGGCGGGGCGACGAAGCGCCAGGCCTTCGCGATCACCTGCGCGTTCAGCACCCGCACCATGCTGCTGATCAGCTCGATCTTGACGCCGCCGCCGTGCAGCAGCGCGACCAGCCCGTCGAGCTGCACCGCGGCCGCCTTCAGGTCGGCCAGGCTCTCCGCCTGCTCGACCTGCAGCGCGATCAGGTGCGAGTGGTTCGAGACGAAGCTCATCAGGTCGAGCTGGCTCAGCACGCCGATCACCGCGCCGCCGTCGCGCACCAGCACGCGGTGCACGCGGTGGCGCAGCATCAGCAGCAGCGCCTCGAACAGCTCGGCATCGGCGTCGACGCCGATCAGCTCGAAGCGCGCCACCTCGCGCACCGGCACGCGCGCCGGCGGCAGCACGGCGCCGTCGGCGCCGCGCCTGAGCAGCGCGTCGCGCAGGTCGGTGGTCGTGAACATGCCGAGGCGCTCGCCGTCGCGCACCAGGGCGTTGCTCTGGCCGGCCTCGGCCATCGCCGCGCAGGCGCCGACCAGGTCGAGCCCGCCGTCGACGTAGAACGGCTTGCGCACGAACGCGTCGCGCACGCGCGCCATCATCAGCGACAGGAACTCGCGCTGTTCGCCGCGCGCCTCCTGCTTCGACAGCCGGCGCGCGATGTCGGCGAACAGCGCCGCGCAGAACGCGGGGTTGGCCGACACCAGCGACTGCAGCGTCGCGCGCGGGAGGCGCCAGGCGCGCACCGCGTCCAGCGCCACCGACACGCTGCTCGCGCGCTGCGCCAGCACCGCGCGTGCGCCGAGCAGGTCGCCGCGGCCGAAGCCGGCCTCAGGCAGCAGCGCCGCCTCGCGCCGGACGTGGCCGTCGAGCAGCACGAAGCAGTGCGTCGGCTCCATCTCCGGCGTCATCAGCGGATCGCCGGGTTCGAAGTGCACGAGGTCGGCGGTGGCGCGCACCAGCGCCTGCTGCGCCGCGTTCAGCGTGTCGAAGGGGGCGACGTCGAAGTCGAAGCTGGAACCCACGGTGTTCGAAACGGCAGGGACCGCCGGCGCATGCGCGACCGCGGTCCCTGCAGGCGTGGCGCTCTTGGAAGTCCAGAATGCCACGGAATGTCTTCCCGCCGGCCCGGCCCGCGGCGCGGGCCGGGCGGCCGATTCGTGCTCAGTGCCCCGAGGCACCCGCCGCGCCGATGCCGGTCTCCGACCGCACCTGCTGCGCCGGGAAGCCCGCGCGGTCCTGGTCGCCGCGACGGCTGCGGTCGAGCAGCGACACCAGCCAGATCGTGATGAACGCGGCCGGGATCGAGAAGATGGCGGCCGAGTTGTACGGGAACCAGGCCGAGCCCTTCGGGTTCAGCAGCACCGCTTCCCAGACGCTGGCAGAACCGATCGTCAGGGTCACGGCCGTCAGCAGGCCGACGAAGCCGCCGGTCACCGCGCCCCGGGTCGTGCAGCCCTTCCAGAGTACCGACATGAACAGCACCGGGAAGTTGGCCGACGCCGCGATCACGAAGGCCAGCATCACCATGTAGGCGACGTTCTCCTTCTCGAAGGCGATGCCCAGCACGACGGCGACGATGCCCAGACACACGGTGGTGATCTTGGACACGCGCAGCTCCTGCGCCTGGTCGACACGGCCCTTGCGCAACACGCTGGCGTACAGATCATGCGACACCGCCGAGGCGCCCGACAGCGTCAGGCCCGCGACCACCGCCAGGATGGTGGCAAAGGCCACCGCCGAGATGAAGCCGAGGAACCAGTTGCCGCCCACCGCGCCGGCCAGGTGCACCGCCGCCATGTTGCCGCCGCCGACCAGGCCCTTGGCGACGTCGCCGTCGACGAAGTAGTTGGCCGGGTTCGGGATCAGGTTGGTGATGGCGCCGAAGCCGATGATGAAGGTCAGGATGTAGAAGTAGCCGATCCAGGTGGTGGCCCAGCCGACCGACTTGCGCGCTTCCTTCGCGTTGGGCACGGTGAAGAAACGCATCAGGATGTGCGGCAGACCGGCGGTGCCGAACATCAGCGCCATGCCGACCGAGATCGCCGAGATCGGATCCTTGATCAGCGCGCCGGGGCCCATGATGGCGTCCTTCTTGGCGTGCACCTCGACCGCCTTGGTGAACATCGCCTCGGGCGAGAAGCCGAACTGCATCAGCACCATCAGCGCCATGAAGGTGGCGCCGCCGAGCAGCATGACGGCCTTGATGATCTGCACCCAGGTGGTCGCGGTCATGCCGCCGAACAGCACGTAGATCATCATGATCGAGCCGACCAGGATCACCGCGTACAGGTAGTCCATGCCGAACAGCAGCTTGATGAGCTGGCCGGCGCCGACCATCTGCGCGATCATGTAGAAGGCCACCACCACCAGCGAGCCGCAGGCCGCGAAGATGCGGATCGGCGTCTGCTCGAAGCGGTAGCCGGCCACGTCGGCGAAAGTGAACTTGCCCAGGTTGCGCAGCCGCTCGGCCATCAGGAAGGTGATGACGGGCCAGCCGACGAGCCAGCCGATCGAGAAGATCAGGCCGTCGAAGCCGTTGGCGAACACCAGGCCCGAGATGCCCAGGAACGATGCCGCCGACATGTAGTCGCCGGCGATCGCCAGGCCGTTCTGGAAGCCGGTGATGCCGCCGCCGGCGGTGTAGAAGTCGGCCGCGCTCTTGGTCTTCGCGGCCGCCCACTTGGTGATGAACAGCGTGAAGACGACGAAGATCGCGAACATCGAGATCGCGGTCCAGTTGGTGGCCTGCTTCGTGGCCTGGCCGAGATCGGCACCGGCCGCGAAGGCGCCCACGCCCGCGGCCGTGACCGCGCTCACGGCCAGCACCTTGGCCAGGACCTGGATGGTGTTCTTGTCGAAGCTCATTTCAGGGCCCCCTTGACGATCTGCTCGGTCAGCGAGTCGAACTCGCTGTTCGCGCGCCGGATGTAGATCCACGTGATGATGATCGTGAACACGATGACGGCCACGCCGAGCGGCATGCCCAGCGTCGTGACGCCGGCGCCGATCTTCTGCGCCATCAGCGGCTTGTCGAAGGCGACCAGCAGGATGAAGCCGTAATAGGCCACCATGCCGGCCAGCGTGAGCCACCAGCCGAGGCTCGTGCGCTTGCGCTTGAGCTCCTGGTACTGCGGCATCGCCGAGATCCGTTTCGCCAGATCAGATTCCATGTCGTCTCCTGGGTGTGATGAGCACGCCCGCGGCCCCGCGCGGTCGAGCCGGATGTTCTGCCCGCCGGCTGACCCGGCCATGACGTGAAACCAACGGGGGCTGACAGCCGCCCCGGGCGGCCGCGGGCTTCGGGTAAGCTCGGCCCGCCATGAACCAGACAGTACAAAAGCGCCGCGCCGCGCCGCGTGACGCCCCGGAGCCGCGCACGAACGACCCCGAGCGCACGATGGCCGACATCATCGACGTGGCCACGCACGAGTTCTCGGAGAAGGGGCTGGCCGGCGCGCGCATCGACGCGATCGCGGAGTCGACCCGCACCAGCAAGCGGATGATCTACTACTACTTCGGCAGCAAGGAAGGGCTGTACATCCGCGTGCTGGAGGAGGCCTATCGCCGCATCCGCGCGATCGAGGCCGGGCTGCACCTGGAAGACCTGGCCCCGGAGGATGCGCTGCGCCGGCTGGTCGGCTTCACGGTCGACTACCAGCTCGCGAACCCGGACTTCATCCGCCTGGTGATGACCGAGAACATCCACCGCGGCGAGTACCTGGCGCAGAGCAAGCTGATCCAGAAGCTGAACGTGCCGGCGATCGAGGGTCTGCGCCGGGTGTACGAGCGCGGGGTCGAGGCCGGCGTGTTCCGCGCCGGGCTCGATCCTGTGGACCTGCACATGTCGATCAGCGCGCTGAGCTTCTTCAACACCGCCAACCGCCACACCTTCGCGCTGATCTTCAAGCGCGACCTCGGGTCGCCGGCCGCCGTCGTCGCGCGCCGCGACAGCATCATCGAGATGATCGTGCGCTTCGTGCGCCGCTGATCGGGCCGCGCGCCGGCGGCGCCGATCCGTTTCGTTGCCGTTGCAGGTTGCGGGCCGGCCCGGTTCCGGGTGGAGGTCGCCGCTCAGGGTTCGCCCTGAATGCAAAACTAACTAGTTCGTACAAAATGCCGGCACGGCGATGCCGAGGCGTCGCCGCCCGCTCGGCGGGGCCGCCCGGCCACCGGAGGAGACAAGCCTTGAACGTCCTGCTCGATCGCCTCTGCCGCGTGCTCGACGGCCTGATGGTCGTGCTGCTGGCGCTGATGGTCGTGCTGGTCTTCGGCAACGTCGTGCTGCGCTACGCCTTCGACTCGGGCATCACCGTCAGCGAGGAGCTGTCACGCTGGCTGTTCGTCTGGATGACCTTCCTCGGCGCGATCGTCGCGATCAAGGAGCACGGCCACCTCGGCACCGACATGCTGGTCGCGCGCCTGCCGAAGGCGGGCAAGAAGGTCTGCCTGATCGTCGGCCACCTGCTGATGCTCTGGGTGACCTGGCTGCTGTTCCAGGGCAGCCTGGCGCAGACGCGCATCAACTGGGACGTCGAGGCGCCGGTCACCGGCGCGTCGGTCGCGATCTTCTACGGCGCGGGCGTGTTCTTCGCGGTCTTCGCCGGCGCACTGCTGCTGCGCGAGACCTGGCGCGCGGTCAGCGGGCGCATCAGCGACGACGAACTCGTCGGGGTGAAGGAGTCCGAAGACCTGGCGCAACTGCACGAGCTGCACCTGGACGGGCCGCCGTCGAACACGCCCAAGCGCTGAACCGGGGAGCTCTCGATGACCGTCCTGATCTTCCTCGGCTCGCTGCTCGGCGCGATGGCGCTCGGCATCCCGATCGCCTACTCGCTGCTGCTGTCGGGTGTCGCGCTGATGGCGCACCTGGACCTGTTCGACGCGCAGATCCTGGCGCAGAACACGATCAACGGCGCCGACAGCTTCCCGCTGCTGGCCGTGCCCTTCTTCATGCTGGCCGGCGAGATCATGAACGTCGGCGGCCTGAGCAAGCGCATCGTCAACCTGGCGCTGACGCTGGTGGGCCATGTGCGCGGCGGGCTGGGCTTCGTCGCCATCGCCGCGGCGGTGCTGATGGCCGCGCTGTCGGGCTCGGCGGTGGCCGACACGGCGGCGCTGGCGGCGCTGCTGCTGCCGATGATGGTCAAGGCCGGCCACGACCGCGCGCGCTCCGGCGGGCTCATCGCCTCGGCCGGCATCATCGCGCCGATCATCCCGCCGTCGATCGGCTTCGTCATCTTCGGCGTCGCCGCCAACGTCTCGATCAGCAAGCTGTTCCTGGCCGGCATCGTGCCCGGGCTGATGATGGGCGCGGCGATCGCGCTGACCTGGTGGTGGGTGGCCAAGCGCGAGAACGTGCAGCCGCCGCCCAAGGCCAGCGCGGCCGAGCGCTGGGCGGCGCTGAAGGCCTCGACCTGGGCGCTGTTCCTGCCGGTGATCGTGCTGGTGGGCCTGAAGTTCGGCGTGTTCACGCCCACCGAGGCGGCGGTGGTGGCCGCGGTGTACGCGCTGTTCGTCGCCACCGTGATCTACCGCGAGCTGAAGCTGCACCAGCTGTACGAGGTGTTCGTCAGCGCGGCCAAGACCACCGCGGTGATCATGTTCCTGGTGGCCGCAGCGATGGTCAGCGCCTGGCTGATCACCGTGGCGCAGATCCCGGCCGAGCTGGTGAGCCTGCTGCAGCCCTTCATGGACCACCCGACGCTGCTGCTGATCGCGATCATGCTGCTGGTGATCGCGGTCGGCACCGCGATGGACATGACGCCGACGATCCTGATCATGACGCCGGTGCTGATGCCGGTGGTCAAGGCCGCGGGCATCGACCCGGTGTACTTCGGTGTGCTGTTCATCATGAACAACGCCATCGGCCTGATCACGCCGCCGGTGGGCACCGTGCTCAACGTCGTCGCCGGCGTCGGCCGGATGAAGATGGACGAGGTCACGCGCGGCGTCGTGCCCTTCATGCTGGCGCAGTTCGCCGTGATGTTCCTGCTCGTCCTGTTCCCCTCGCTGGTGTTGGTGCCCTTGCGCTTCTTCACCAGCTGAAGCC
>JAFLDG010000191.1 GCA_017302495.1 Burkholderiales bacterium | reverse complement strand
GCAGCGCTGCGCCGTCGCCGGTGCCGACCTGCTGCGCGAGCGTGCCGGCCGGCGCGAGCTTTGGGCGCTGCGCCGCTGGAAGGCGGCGAGCCAAGGCGTCGAGCCGCTGCGCGAGCTGCAGGCGGCCTGCGCGCGGCACGACGACGCCACCGGCTGCTACCTGCATGCCGCCGCGCCGAGCGACAAGGCGCGCGACTACGCGCGCGAAAACGCGCTGCGGCTGGTCGGCGCGGCCGAGTTCGCACAGCAGCTGCTCGTGGGCGGCGCGTTGCGCGGCTGACCGCGGCACGGCGTCACGACGGCCGGGCGATGACGGCCTCGTGCAGTGTTCGACGCCATGCGGTGCTCATGGGCCAGCGGATTTGCCCTCGTGGCCAACGGCAAGCCGCAGCGACAGCGAGTGGCATCGCGGGGTTCTGCAGCGACGCTGCGGGGGCAAAGGCGCGGTTCCATCAGTGCCGTCTCGCGTCGGACACTGCACTAGCATCGCCGGCATGAACAACCCGTCAAAGGTCGCTCTCGTCACCGGCGCCGCGCGCGGTATCGGCCTGGCCACCGCCGAGTGGTTCCTCGACGCCGGCTGGTCGGTCGCGCTGCTCGACATCGACGCCCCCACCCTCGCCGACGCGGTGGCGCGCATCGCCCGGCCCGAGCGCACGCTCGAGCTGCCGGCCGACGTGCGCGACCCGCGCCAGGTGCCAGAGGCGGTGGCGCGCATCGACGCGCGCTTCGGCCGGCTCGACGCGCTGGTCAACAACGCCGGCATCGCGATCTTCCGGCCGCTGCTCGAAACGACCTTCGACGACTGGCAGCAGGTGCTGGCCACCAACCTGAACGGGCCCTTCATCTGCACGCAGGCCGCAGCGCCGCTGATGCTGCGCGGCGGCGGCGGCGCGGTGGTCAACGTCGCGTCGATCTCCGGCCTGCGCGCGAGCACGCTGCGCGTGGCCTACGGCACCAGCAAGGCGGCGCTGATCCAGCTCACGCTGCAGCAGGCGGCCGAGCTCGGCGACCGCGGCATCCGCGTGAACGCGGTCGCGCCCGGCCCGGTCGAGACCGCGATGGCGGCGCAGGTGCACGACGCCGCGATCCGCCAGGCCTACCACGACACGATTCCGCTGAACCGCTACGCCGCACCGGCCGAGATCGCGGCCGCGATCGGCTTCCTGTGCAGCGACGCGGCCAGCTACGTCAACGGCCAGTGCCTGGCGGTGGACGGTGGTTTCGAGGCCACCGGCATCGGCCTGCCGGCGTTGCGCCGCGCACGCGGCGCGGCATAGACTGGCCCTTCACCGAAACGGACGGAGACACGCATGGGCGCCCCCGAAACCTTCACCGCCACCACCGATGTCGGCCACTACATCGGCGGCCGCATCGTCGCCGGCGCCAGCGGCCGGCAGCAACCGGTATGGAACCCCTCGACCGGCCGGGTCGCGCGCCAGGTGGCGCTGGCCTCGGCCGACGAGGTGGCCGCCGCGGTCGCCAGTGCGAAGGCCGCGCAGCCGGCCTGGGGCGATATGCCGCCGATCCGCCGCGCGCGCGTGCTCAACGCCTTCCTGCAGCTGATGGGGCAGCACCGCGACACGCTCGCCGCGATGATCACCGCCGAGCACGGCAAGGTGTTCAGCGACGCGCAGGGCGAGGTCACGCGCGGCATCGACATCGTCGAGTTCGCCTGCGGCATCCCGCAGCTGCTCAAGGGCGACTTCACCGACCAGGTCTCGACCGACATCGACAACTGGACGCTGCGCCAGCCGCTGGGCGTGGTCGCGGGCATCACGCCGTTCAACTTCCCGTGCATGGTGCCGTGCTGGATGTTCCCGGTGGCGCTGGCCTGCGGCAACGCCTTCATCCTCAAGCCCAGCGAGCGCGACCCGTCGCCGTCGCTGTTCATGGCCGACCTGCTGAAGCAGGCGGGGCTGCCGGACGGCGTGTTCAACGTCGTCCAGGGCGACAAGGTCGCGGTCGACGCGCTGCTCGTGCACCCGGACGTGCGCGCGATCAGCTTCGTCGGCTCGACGCCGATCGCGCAAACCATCTACGAGACCGGCGCGCGCCACGGCAAGCGCGTGCAGGCGCTGGGCGGCGCGAAGAACCACCTCGTCGTGATGCCCGATGCCGACATCGACCAGGCGGTGGACGGGCTGATCGGCGCCGGCTACGGCTCGGCCGGCGAGCGCTGCATGGCCATCAGCGTCGCGGTGCTGGTGGGCGACATCGGCGACCGGATCGTGCCCCGGCTGGCCGAGCGCGCGAAGGCGCTGAAGATCAAGGACCCGATGGCCGCCGACGCCGAGATGGGGCCGATCGTCACGCCGCAGGCGAAGGAGCGCATCGAGGGCTACATCGACCTCGGCGTGAAGGAAGGCGCCGAGCTGGTCGTCGACGGCCGCGGCTGCAAGGTGCCGGGGCTCGAGGGCGGCTTCTTCACCGGCGGCACGCTGTTCGACCACGTGCGGCCTTCGATGCGCATCTACCGGGAAGAGATCTTCGGCCCGGTGCTGAGCTGCGTGCGCGTGAAGGACCTGGCCGAGGCGGTGCAGCTCGTCAACGCGCACGAGTTCGGCAACGGCGCCGCCTGCTACACCAGCGACGGCCATGTCGCGCGCGAGTTCGCGCGCCGGGTGCAGATCGGCATGGTCGGCATCAACGTGCCGATTCCGGTGCCGATGGCCTGGCACGGCTTCGGCGGCTGGAAGCGCAGCCTGTTCGGCGACATGCACGCCTACGGCGAGGAGGGCGTGCGCTTCTACACCCGGCAGAAGAGCGTGATGCAGCGCTGGCCGCAGACGATCGCGAAGGGCGCCGAGTTCGCGATGCCGACGTCGAAGTAGATCCGCAGGCGGTTGGCGCGGCGGTTGACGTGCCGGGGCGCGGGTTCCGGTGCGCCCGCAGAGGTGCAGACGATGGACATCGAAGGTTTCATGCGCGGCTACAAGGCGGCGTGGGAGGCGCGCGACGAGCACGCCTTCGCCGCGCTGTTCAGCGCCGACGGCGAGTACCACAACACGCCGTTCGCCGTGCAGCGCGGCCCGGCGCAGCTGGCCGCGTACTGGCAGCGCGTGAAGCTGCAGGACGACGTCCATCTCGAGTACGAGGTGCTGGCGTCCGCGCCCGGCAGCGGCATCGCCCACTGGCGGACCCGATACCAGGTGGCGTCGGAGGAGCTGTTCCGGATCTGGGCGCGCTCGGCCGGCACGAACCTGGTCGAGCGCCGGCCGGGCGACCCGTTGCCGCGGATGGTGCTCGACGGCGTGCTGCAGGCCGAATTCGACGGCGGGCGCTGCCGCCGCTGCCGCCTCTGGTGGCACAGTCAACCCCAGACGGCCTGAGGAGCGTGCGATGCCCACCCACACCATCCGCCTGCACCGCGTGCTGCGTGCGCCGCCCGCGCGCGTCTACCGCGCCTTCGTCGACGCCGACGCGCTGGTCAAGTGGTTGCCGCCGCACGGCTTCACGGCCAAGGTGCACGCCTTCGACGCGCGTGTGGGCGGCGGCTACCGCATGTCGTTCACGAACTTCGGCAGCGGCCACGGCCATTCCTTTGCCGTCGAGTACCTGGAACTGGTCCCCGGCGAACGCATCCGCCACACCGACCGCTTCGACGACCCCAGCCTGCCCGGCACGATGACGGTCACGATCACGCTGCAGGCGGTGTCGTGCGGCACCGAGCTGCAGATCGTGCAGGAAGGCGTGCCCGAGGTGATTCCGGCCGAGGCCTGCTACCTGGGGTGGCAGGAGTCGCTGACGCTGCTCGCGCAACTGGTCGAGCCCGAGATTCCGGGCTGAGCGGCGCTGTCGCCGCGCCCTCACCGCCGCCATGGCCTTCGACACCTGGCTGATCTACCTGCTGGCCGCCACCGGGCTGTCGCTGTCGCCCGGGCCGAACGGGCTGCTGGCGTTGACGCACGGCGTTCTGCACGGCCGGCGGCAGACGCTGTGGACGATCGCCGGCGGTGCGCTCGGCTTCACGCTGGTGATCGCGCTGTCGCTGTTCGGCATCGGCGCGCTGCTGAAGGCCTCGCTCGCCGCGCTGGTCGTGATGAAGTGGGTCGGTGGCGCCTACCTGGTGTGGCTCGGCGTGCAGGTCTGGCGTGCGCCGCCGATCGCGCCGACGATCGACGACACGGCGCCGGCCGTCGGCGGCGGCACGCTGTTCCGCCAGGGGCTGCTGTCGGCGGTGACCAACCCGAAGGGGCTGCTGTTCTTCGCCGCCTTCCTGCCGCAGTTCGTCGACCCCGCACGCAGCCTGTTCGTGCAGTTCGCAGTGATGGCCGGCACTTTCGCGGTGGTGGAAATCGCCACCGAGGTGGCCATCGCCGGCGCCGCGCACCGCGTGCGGCCCTGGCTGCAGCGCGTGGGCCGGCGCTTCAACCGCGCCTGCGGCGGCGTGTTCATCGCCATCGGCGCGGCCCTGCCGCTGCGCGGCTGACGCGGAAGGAACCGGACGATGCCCCTGCCCCCGCCGCCGACCCTGGTGCCGATGACGCATATCGACTGCGAGGTGCGCGCGCTGGTGACGCTCGGCACCGGGCCCTACGGCGAGCGCCGCTACGTGCCGCTCGGCGGCGGCACGGTGCGCGGGCCGGAGCTGAACGGCACGCTGGTCGAAGGCGGCGTGGATTGGCAGGTGCAGCGCGCCGATGGCGCGCTCGACATCGCCGCGCATTACGTGATCCGGGCCGACGACGGCGCGCTGATCGAGGTGCAGAGCCACGGCCTGCGCCACGGCCCGGCCGACGTGATGGCGCGGCTCGGGCGCGGCGAGGCGGTCGCACGCGACGAGTATTTCTTCCGCACGCTGGTGCGCTTCACGACCGGGGCGCCGCAGTGGGCGCATCTGAACAAGGTGATGGCCGTCGCCTGCGGCGAGCGCGAGGCGAGCCGGGTGCGGCTGGACCTGTACCGGCTGACCTGATCGGTGCCCGATCCCTTCCGGCCGCGTGCCCGGCCTGCACGAGCCGCGGCGTTCGCCCGCGCGCAGGCGCGTCTCAGGTCCCGATCACCCCCCCATCCTTCTTGCGGATGATCACGGTCGCCGACCGCGGCCGGCCGCCTTCGCGGTAGTCGGGCCAGTTCGAGAACTTCGTCGGGTTGGCCGGGTCACTGCGGTCGTTTGCACTTTCGCCCGGGTGCTGGATGTTGATGAACATCGTGCGCATGTCGGGCGTCAGCGTCGCGCCGGTGACCTCGGCATTCACCGGGCCGGTGAAGAAGCGCCGCACCTCGCCGGTGCTGCGATCGCAGGCCAGCATCTGGTTGTTGCCGATGCGTTGCATCTCGCCCTTGTACATCTGCGAGGCATGCTTGTCGGTCTGGATCCACAGCACGCCGCGCGCGTCGAGCGTGATGCCGTCGGGGCAGGCGAAGATGTCGCCGTTGATGTTGCCGCGCGCCTCGGGCCGCTCGTTGGCCGGGTCGCCGGCCAGCACCAGGTGCTTCCAGCGGAAAGTGCTGCCGTCGAAGTCGCCGTCCTCGGTCCACTGGATGATCTGGCCCATCACGTTGTTGGCGCGCGGGTTGGCGGCATCGACGCCCGGCCGGTCCTTCTCGCCGCGCTGGCTGTTGTTGGTCAGCGTGCAGTACACCGTCAGTGCCTTCTGGTCGATGGCCAGCCATTCCGGCCGGTCCATCTTCGTCGCACCGAGGCGGTCGCTCGCCTGGCGGCTCTTGATCACCAACGCACCCTGGTCGGCAAAGCCGTTGGCTGCCGTCAGCGGCCCCTGGCCGGCGACCAGCGGCAGCCAGCGGCCGCTGCCGTCGGCGTCGAAGCGGGCCACGTACAGCGTGCCGTGGTCCAGCAGCGTGGCATTGGCCTTGGCGCCGCCGGGCGCGATCTTGTCGCGGGTGACGAACTTGTAGATGTACTCGAAGCGCGCGTCCTCGCCCGAGTACACCACCGCGCGCCCGTTCTTGGTGGTGGCGATCCACGCGCCTTCGTGTGCGGCGCGGCCGAGCGCGGTGCGCTTGACCGGCGTGCTCGTCGGGTCGAAGGGGTCGATCTCGACCACCCAGCCGAAGCGGTGGAACTCGTTCGGGTGCTGCTTCGCGTCGAACCGCGGGTCGTGCTCGGGCCAGCGGTAGAAACCGGTCTCGCGCAGGCCCCAGCGCCGCTGGTCGGCATCGGGCGTCTTCGGGCCGTCGAAGTAGAAGGCGAAGTTCTCCTCGCCCGACAGATAGGTGCCCCACGGCGTCAGGCCGCTGGCGCAGTTGTTCAGCGTGCCGAGCACCGTGCGGCCGGCCGGGTCGGCCGCGGTCTGCATCAGTGCGTGCCCGGCCGCCGGGCCGCCGACGGCAAAGGGCGAGTAGGCGGTGAAGCGCCGCGCGTACGTCGACGGGCGCACGATCTGCCAGGCGCCGTCCTTCAGTTCGATCTCGATCACCGACACGCCGTGTGCGGCCTGCGCCTTGCGCACCTTCTCCGCGCTCCAGGTCTTCATGCCGTCGGCGTGCAGCAGGCCGTCGTCGGTGTACTCGTGGTTCATGACCAGCAGGCCGCGCGTGCTGCTGCCGTCGATCGGGTAGTAATGCAGCCCGTCGTGGTGCATGCCCATCTGCACCGCCTGGTCGGCGGCCGGGTTGCCCGCGTCCCAGCGGAAGGCCGGCATGTGGCCGGGCACGCCGATCGGCTCGCCCCACGCGGCGAAGGCCACCGCCTCGTAGCCCTCGGGCACGACCATCGTGTCCTTGTCGGTGGTCGGGATGCCCTTGAAGCCGAGCAGCGGGCCGCTGCCGGCGGTGGTGGCGCAGCCTGGCAGCAGCGGTGCCAGCAGCCCCATCGCGAGCGCGCCGGTGCCGCCCTTCAGCCAGATGCGGCGCGCCGGGTCCGACAGCTGGTGGATGCTCGGGTTGCCGCTGCGGTTGCTGTCTTCCATCGCGTCGAAGTCCTTGGCCATGAGCGTCCCCACTGTTGCCGAAAACCCTCGATTCTGTGCCCGTGCGGGGGCATCGGCGCGGCAAAAGCGGGCCGGGCGCTGGCGGCGGCAGTAGCATCCCGCCCCAATGAACGCGCGCACGCCGCCGCTCACCGCCCTGCCGATGGCGTCGGAGCGCGCGCTGCCCCCGAAGACCGGGCTCGAGGAATACGAGATCGAGCGCGTGCTCGCGCAGAGCAGTTTCTCGATCGTCTACCGCGCCTACGACCACGTGCTGAAGCTGCACGTGGCGATCAAGGAATACCTGCCGGACGCGCTCGCCGTGCGCGGCGGCGAAACCCAGGTCGTGCTGCGCAACCGTGACCACGCCGAGCGCTTCCAGCTCGGCGCGCAGGCCTTCGTCGGCGAGGCGCAGACGCTCGCGCGCTGCGACCATCCGTCGCTGGTGCGCGTGCTGCGCATCGTGCAGCGCCACGGCACCTACTACCGGGTGATGCGCTACACGCCGGGGCCGACGCTGCTCGCCTTCCGGCGCGAAACCGGTGTCGCCCCCGGCGCCGCGGCGCTGCGCGCCTGGCTCGACGGCCTGCTCGGCGCGCTCGAGGCGCTGCACGACGAAGGCTGCGTGCACGGCGCGGTCGCACCCGGCAACGTCCTGCTGCTGCCCGGCGACAAGCCGGTGCTGCTGGACTTCGATGCGGTGCGCGGCACGCTGATCAGCGACAGCACGCAGAGCATGATGGCCGCGCTCGAGCCGAGCTTCGCGCCGCCCGAGCAGCAGGCGCCCGGCGACGATCAGGCACAAGGCCCATGGTCGGACCTGTACTCGCTGGCTGCGACGCTGCGCTACGCCATCGGCGGCGAGCTGCCGCCGCCCGCGGGCCTGGCCCCGGCGGCGCCGCTCGAAGCGCTGGGCGCCTTCTGGCGGCGGCTCGCGGCGGTCCAGCCCGGGCTCGGCGAGCCGCCGGGCTGGCTCGGCGCCCTCGATGCCTGCCTGAGCGAAGAGCCGTCGCGCCGACCGCAGACCGTGGCCGCGTTGCGCAACCTGTTCGCGGCAGGCACGGCCG
>JAFLDG010000190.1 GCA_017302495.1 Burkholderiales bacterium | reverse complement strand
GTCGCCGAGTTTCTCGGCCTGCCGCTGATCCGAACGGTCAAGGTGATTGCCGTGGTTGCCGATGCGCGCGTCCAGCGCGACCCCCTGCGCCGTCTCGGCGCCGCCGAAGACGTCCATCAACGCCTCGCCACAAACCACGAACATCGTCTGCTCCTCGTAGCGGCCCTGCGGCCCGCCGGCAGCGCCCCCGGCGAGCCTGGCCCGCGGGCACCGCGCCCGACCACCCGGCCCGCGGCAGCGACTCGCCGCCGCCCGCCGAGCATCGCGCAACCATCGCCGGTGCCGCTACCGGGTTTTCCATTAATCACTCTACTTGATTTATTAATCGCCCCGCCGCAGAATCACGTCCACTTCACCCGGTGCCGAGGCACCACCGATCCGCCCACCGACCCAGGAGACGACGATGCGCAAGACCCCCGCCCTGACCCTGATCACCGCCGCGCTGCTGGCCGCCCCGGCCTTCGCCCAGACCGGCCAGCCGGTGATCGGCCTGATCACGAAGACCGAGACCAATCCCTTCTTCGTGAAGATGAAGGAAGGCGCCGACGCCGAGGCCAAGGCCAAGGGCGCCAAGCTGCTGAGCGGCGCCGGCAAGACCGACGGCGACAACGCCGGCCAGGTGACGGCGATGGAGAACATGATCGCCGCCGGCGCCAAGACCATCCTGATCACGCCCAGCGACAGCAAGGCCATCGTGCCGGCTGTTCGGAAGGCGCGCGACAAAGGCGTGATGGTGATCGCGCTCGACAGCCCCACCGACCCGGTGGACGCGACCGATGCCCTCTTCGCCACCGACAACTACAAGGCCGGCGTGCTGATCGGCGAATACGCCAAGGCCGCGCTGGGCGGCAAGCCGGCGAAGATCGTCACGCTGGACCTGTTCCCCGGCCACCCGGTGGGCGCGCAGCGCCACAACGGCTTCCTGAAGGGTTTCGGCCTGCCGGCGCCGGATGCCAAGAGCAACGAACTGGGCAAGGACGCCGCCATCGTCTGCATGGCCGACAGCTTCGGCGACCGCGCCAAGGGCCAGACGGCGATGGAGAACTGCCTGCAGAAGGCGCCGGACGTGAACGTGGTCTACACGATCAACGAGCCGGCTGCGGCCGGTGCCTACAACGCGCTTAAGAAGGCCGGCAAGGAGAAGGGCGTGATCATCGTCTCGGTCGACGGCGGCTGCGCCGGCGTCAAGGACGTCGGCGCCGGCGTCATCGCCGCCACCAGCCAGCAGTACCCGCTGAAGATGGCCTCGATGGGCGTGGCCGCCGGTGTCGACTACGCGAAGACCGGCAAGAAGGTCAGCGGCTACACCGACACCGGCGTGACGCTGATCGCCGCCAAGGCCCTGCCCGGCGTGGACAGCAAGGACGTGAAGACCGGCACCGAGCTGTGCTGGGGCGCCAAGTAACGCCGCGGCGCTGAGGCCGCCCCGGCGCCGGGCGCGCCGGGGCCCCGCCCGCCGCATCACCGGGCCCGCCGGCCCGACACGAGGCCCCGCCGATGAGCGCCGCCCTCAGCCCGCGCGCGGCACGACCCGCGCCATCAGGAGTCGCCACCGTGAGCAACGTCAAGAGCAAGCTGCCGCCGATCGGTCAGCTCGGCCCCTTCATCGCGCTGGTGATCGCCTGCGCCTTTTTCGGCCTGACCACCGAGCGCTTCTTCAGCGGCGAGAACTTCTCGCTGATCCTGCAGCAGGTGATGGTGGTCGGCGTCATCGCCATCGGCCAGACGCTGATCATCCTGACTGCCGGCATCGACCTGTCCTGCGGCATGGTGATGGCACTCGGCAGCATCGTCATGACCAAGGTGGCGGCCGACCTGGGCGTGCCCGCGCCGCTGGCCATCCTGTGCGGCATCGGCGTCACCGCGCTGTTCGGGCTGATCAACGGCCTGCTGGTCACGCGCATCAAGCTGCCGCCCTTCATCGTCACGCTGGGCACCTTCAACATCGCCTTCGCGATCACCCAGCTGTACTCCAACTCGCAGACCGTCACCGACGTGCCCGAGGCCATGACCTGGCTCGGCACCACCTTCGCCATCGGCGGCACGAACGTCGCCTACGGCACGGTGCTGATGATCGGGCTGTACCTGGGCATGTGGTTCTGGCTGCGCGAGACCGCCGCCGGCCGCCATGTCTACGCGGTGGGCAACAACCCCGAGGCAACACGACTGGTCGGCATCCCCACCGAGCGCGTGCTGCTGGGCGTGTACGTGCTGGCCGGCGTGTTCTACGGCATCGCCTCGCTGCTGGCGGTGTCGCGCACCGGGGTCGGCGACCCCAACGCCGGCCAGACCGAGAACCTGGACGCGATCACCGCGGTGGTGCTGGGCGGCACCAGCCTGTTCGGCGGCCGCGGCGTCATCCTCGGCACGCTGGTCGGCGCGGTGGTCGTCGGCGTGCTGCGCAACGGCCTGACGCTGATGGGCGTGTCGTCGGTGTACCAGGTGCTGGTCACCGGCATCCTGGTGATCGTCGCGGTCACCGTCGACCAGCTGTCGCGCAAGGCGGCGCGCTGAACCCGGCCCTAGGAGCAAGCACATGGCAAACGCCCCCCTGGTGATGCAGGCCCGCGGCCTGGTCAAGCGCTACGGCCAGGTCACCGCGCTGGACGGCGCCGACTTCGAGCTGCGCGCCGGCGAGATCCTGGCCGTCATCGGCGACAACGGCGCCGGCAAGAGCAGCCTGATCAAGGCGCTGTCCGGCGCGACGATTCCCGACGCCGGCGAGATCCTGGTCGACGGCCAGCCGATCCACTTCAGGAGCCCGATCGACGCCCGCCTGGCCGGCATCGAATGCTGCTACCAGGACCTGGCGGTGGCGCCGGCGATGACCATCGCCGAGAACCTGTTCCTCGGCCGCGAGATCCGCCGCGAGGGCTTCCTGGGCAGCGCGCTGCGCATGCTGGACAAGAAGAAGATGCTCGAGATCGCCGTGCAGCGCATGGCCGACCTGAAGGTGGGCATCCGCAGCATGACGCAGGCGGTGGAGACGCTGTCCGGCGGCCAGCGCCAGTGCGTGGCGGTGGCGCGGGCAGCGGCCTTCGCGCGGCACGTGGTCATCCTCGACGAGCCCACCGCAGCGCTGGGCGTCAAGGAAGGCAACATGGTGCTGGAGCTGATCCGCCGCGTGCGCGACAAGGGCCTGCCGGTGATCCTGATCAGCCACAACATGCCGCATGTGTTCGAGATCGCCGACCGCATCCACGTCGCGCGGCTGGGCAAGCGCGCCGCGATCCTGAACCCGAAGAAGATCAGCATGAGCGACACCGTTGCGGTGATGACCGGGGCGATGACGCCGGAACAGATCCCCGCCGAATGCCTGGCGCATTGAGGAGCCGGCCATGCTGAAAGGCATCGACCCGCTGCTGACGCCCGAGCTGCTGAAGGTGCTGGCCGAGATGGGTCACGGCGACGAGATCGTGATCGCCGACGCCAACTTCACCGCCGCCACGCTGGGCCGCGGCAAGCCGGTGATCCACCTGCCCGGCGTGGGCATCGAGCGCGTCAGCGAAGCGGTGCTGTCGCTGCTGCCGCTGGACGCGGCGGTGGCGCAGCCGGTGGCCTGCATGCACGTGTGCGGCATGCCCGAGGGCTGGCACAGCGCACTGCAGCGGCGCATGCTGGACCGTCTGGCCGCGCACGGCTGGGCACGCCCCGAGCAGGTGCAGGCGGTGGAGCGCTTCGCGTTCTACGATCGCGTCCTCAAGGCGCACGCGATCGTGCTCACCGGCGAGCCGCAGCCCTATGCCAATTTCGTGTTCAAGAAGGGCGTGATCGGTGAAGCACTCGTCCACTGAGACGCATGCGTTATCAGCCGGGGTGGCCGGCGCGGCCGGCGCGACGCTGAAGCCGCGCGGCTCCAGCCAGGGGGGCTTACGCCAGTACAACGAGCGCGTGGTGCTGCAGGCGCTGCGCCTGCACGGCCCGCTGCCGGCGGCCGAGCTGGCGCGGCTGACGCACCTGACCGCGCAGACCATCTCCTTGATCAGCAAGCGGCTGCTCGACGACGGCCTGATCGTCAAGGGCGAGCTGCTGCGCGGCAAGGTCGGCCAGCCCTCGGTGCCGCTGGCGCTGAACCCCGACGGCGCCTATGCCATCGGCATCAAGGTGGGGCGGCGCAGCCTGGACGTGCTGCTGGTGGACTTCACCGGCCGCACCCGCGAGCGCCGCAGCCTGGACTACGACTACCCGGACCCGGACACGCTGTTCGACGCCATCGACGAGCGCATGAAGGCGCTGGTCAAGGGCCTGGGCCGCAATGCGGCCGCGCGCATCCAGGGCGTGGGCATCGCCGCGCCCTTGAGCCTGGGCGGCTGGCAGGCGCTGCTGGGCGTGCCGGCCGAGACGGCCGCCAAGTGGCAGGCCATCGACATCGGCGAGCGAGTGGCGGCGCGCAGCAAGCTGCCGGTGCGCTCGGTCAAGGACACGGCGGCCGCCTGCGTGGCCGAGCTGGTGGCCGGCCGCGGGCGCGAGATGCGCAGCTTCCTCTACGTCTTCGTCGACACCTTCATCGGCGGCGGGCTGGTCATCGGCAGCCATCTGCATGCGGGGCTGAGCGGCAATGCCGGCGCGGTGGGCTCGATGTCCACCGGCTGCGCCGACGGCAGCGCGCCGCCGCAGCTGCTGGGCGTGGCCTCGCTGATCAACCTGGAGTCGCTGTACCGCGAGCGCGGGCTGGACCCGACGGCGGTCGGCGACGACCGCGCGCTGCAGGCGCCCTGGCGCGAGGCCACCGATGCCTGGCTGCAGCGCGCCACGCCGGCCATCGCGCTGGCGGTGCACAACGCCGCCTGCCTGCTGGACATGGAAGGCGTGATCGTCGACGGCAACATCGGCCGCGGGCTGCTGGCCGAGCTCTTGCTTGCGCTGGACGGCGCACTGGGCCGCCACAGCTGGGAGGGCGTCACCCGGCCGGCGCTGCTGGCCGGTACGATCGGATCGGACGCCCGCGCGGTGGGCGGTGCGCTGCTGCCGCTGTACGCCGCCTATGCGCCGGACAGCGATCTCTTCCTCAAGCTAGAGAGCTGAGGCACCGGCATCGCCGGTCTCGGCCAAGGACCCGCGATGCAAGTCAAGACCGTTCCCACCCGGCCCTTCGATGGCCAGCTGCCCGGCACCTCGGGCCTGCGCAAGAAGGTGGCCGTGTTCCAGCAGCCCGGCTACCTGGAGAACTTCGTGCAGTCGGTGTTCGACGTGCTGCCCGATCTGCCGGGCAGCACGCTGGTGCTAGGCGGCGACGGCCGCTTCCACAACGACGCCGCGGTCCAGACCATCCTGCGCATGGCCGCGGCCAACGGCGTGGCCCGGGTGATCGTCGGCCGCGGCGGGCTGCTGTCGACGCCGGCGGCCAGCGAGCTGATCCGAAAGAGCGGCGCGCTGGGCGGGCTGATCCTGTCGGCCAGCCACAACCCCGGCGGGCCCGACGGCGACTTCGGCATCAAATACAACATTGCCAACGGCGGCCCGGCGCCCGAGAAGGTCACCGAGGCGATCCACCGCCGCACGCAGACCATCGACCGTTACCTCACGGTCGAGTCCGCCGACATCGACCTGCAGCGCGACGGCGCCACCATGCTCGGCGCGATGGCGGTCGAAGTGGTGGACCCGGTGGCCAGCTACGCGCGGCTGATGCAGCAGCTGTTCGACTTCGAGCGCCTGCGCGCGCTGCTCGCCCGGCCGGGCTTTCGACTCTGCTTCGACGCGATGCACGCGGTCACCGGCCCGTATGCGCACGCGATCCTCGAAGGCCAGCTCGGCGCACCGGCCGGCAGCGTGATCAACGGCACCCCGCTGCCCGATTTCGGCGGCGGCCACCCCGACCCGAACCCGACCTATGCCGACCAGCTGATCGGCCGCATGTTCGCCGCCGACGCACCGGACTTCGGCGCGGCCAGCGACGGCGACGGCGACCGCAACATGATCGTCGGCCGGCACTTCATCGTCACGCCCAGCGACAGTCTGGCGGTGCTGGCCGCCAATGCCAACTTGGTGCCCGGCTATGCGGCCGGGCTGAAGGGCGTGGCGCGTTCGATGCCCACCAGCGGCGCGGTCGACCGGGTGGCGCAGGCCCTCGGCATCCCCTGCCACGAGACCCCCACCGGCTGGAAGTTCTTCGGCAACCTGCTCGACGCCGGCATGGCCACGCTGTGCGGCGAAGAAAGTGCCGGCACCGGCTCGGACCACGTGCGCGAGAAGGACGGCCTGTGGGCGGTGCTGTTCTGGCTGAACGTGCTGGCGGTGCGCGGCCAGTCGGTAGAGCAGATCGTGCGCGATCACTGGGGGCGTTACGGCCGCAACGTCTATTCGCGCCACGACTACGAAGGCGTGGACGCCGGCATCGCCAGGCAGATCGTCGCCGACCTGCGCGAAGCGCTGCCCGCATTGCCCGGCCGCACGGTGGCGGGGATGCAGATCGCGCGCGCCGACGACTTCGGCTACACCGACCCGGTCGACGGGTCGGTCAGCCGCGGCCAGGGCCTGCGCGTGTTCTTCGACGACGGCGCACGCATCGTGCTGCGGCTGTCGGGCACCGGCACCGAAGGCGCGACGCTGCGGCTGTACCTGGAGCGCTTCGAGCCCGACACTGCGCGCCATGGCCTCGACACGCAGGTCGCGCTGCAGCCGCTGGTCGACGCGGCAGAGGCCTTGACCGGCTTGCGCGCACGTTGCGGACGGGCGCGGCCGGACGTGGTCACCTGAACCGCGCGGGCGCCGCCCGAAGGCACGCGCGGCGACCCGCGGCCGGCCGCGGCGGACAGCTTGCGCGCGGGCCGCCGCGCGCGGGGACAATGCGCCGATGGACGACACCGACCGCGCGCTGATCGCGCTGCTGCGCAAGGACGCCCGCACCAGCGTCGCAACGCTGGCCGCCAAGCTCGGCGTCTCGCGCGGCACCGTCACCAACCGGCTGCGCAAGCTCGAGGACGAGCACGTGATCGTCGGCTACACGGTGAAGCTGCGGCCCGATGCCGAGCCGAACCAGATCCGCGCCTGGATGGGCATCGTCGTCGACGGCAACCAGTCGCGCGCGGTGGTCGCCGCGCTGCTCGGCGAACCGGGCGTGGCCGCGCTGCACGACACCAACGGCCGCTTCGACCTGCTGGCCGAGCTGCGCGCCGGCTCGAACGCGGAGCTGTCGGCCGTGCTCGAACGCGTGCGCCTGATCAAGGGCATCGCGAGCAGCGAGACCAGCATCCTGCTCGCGAGCTTCCGCTGAAGCCGCCGCGCGCGTCTGCCGCCACCGCCGAAGCCGCCGATGCACATCCTCGACGCTGCCGCGACCGCCCGGGCGCTGCCCTTCGGCCCGCTGATCGCAGCGCTGCGCGCTCGTTTCGCGGCCGGCTGCACGGTGCCGCCGCGCCACGTGCACGAGATCGCCGGCCAGCAGGGCGGGGCGATGACCTCGCTGCTGATGCCGGCCTGGGCCTTCGCCGGCGGCGGCAGCGGCCGCTACGGCGTGAAGATCATCAACGTCGCGCCCGGCAACCGCACGCGCGGCCTGCCCGGTCTGCACGGCAGCTACCTGCTGCACGATGCGGTGACCGGCGTGCCGCTGGCGCTGCTCGACGGCGACGAGCTGACCGCGCGCCGCACCGCGGCCGCGTCGGCGCTGGCCGCGAGCTGGCTGGCGCGGGCCGATGCCGATCACCTGCTGGTCGTCGGCGCCGGCCGGGTCGCGGCGCTGCTGCCGCTCGCGTACCGCGAAGTGCGGGACCTGCGGCGCGTGACGGTCTGGGCGCGGCGGCACGAGGCGGCCGAGGCCCTGGCCGAGGCCTGGCGCGGGCGGGGCCTGCCGGCGCAAGCGGCCGGCACGCTCGACGCCGCCGTCGCCGCCGCCGACATCGTGTCCTGCGCCACGCTCGCGACCGAGCCGGTCGTGCAAGGCCGCTGGCTGCAGCCCGGCAGCCACCTCGACCTGATCGGCAGCTTCACGCCGCAGATGCGCGAGGCCGACGACGATGCTTTCCGCGGCGCGGCGGTCTGGGTCGACACCGACGAGGCGCTGCGAAAGAGCGGCGACCTGCTCGGGCCGCTGCAGCGCGGCGTGCTGCGGGCCGACGCCGTCCATCGAATTTTTCTACGATCGTCTGCTGTCTATAGCCACTTGTCTGAGATGTACAAAGCGATCAAGCAAATTCAGAAGCGCTTAGGAATGGATACGGATTCATAAGCAACGGT
>JAFLDG010000019.1 GCA_017302495.1 Burkholderiales bacterium | reverse complement strand
GATCGCGGCCAGGCGCTTCATGCCGCCATTCTAGGAGGCCGGGGGCGGGGCGGCCGGCAGCAATGCGCCCAGGCCGCGGCCCATGCCCTGCAGCGCGCGCGCCAGCGCCGCCGGGTCGATCGCCAGCGGCTGCAGCCGCGCGGCGTCGACCAGCAGCACGTTGCCCGACCACGCATCGGGCGCGCCGGGCACGAACACCACCGCGCGGCCGTCGGCCAGGCGCTCGATGTCGTAGCCGAGCTGCTGCTGGTCGTCGAAGGTCACGAGCACCGGCCGCAGCACCTGCTGGCCGATCGCGCCGTGCAGGCCCTGCGACATCGCCTTGATCACGTGGTAGCGCGGGTAGACGGTGGTCAGCTTGTCCTCGAAGCTGGTCGACAGCCGGCGGCCGAGCGCGGCGCGCGCCAGCACGCCGGCGCCGTAACACAGCCCGATCAGCAGCAGCACCGCGAGGATCGTCCCGACCGCAATGCCGGCCACGTGCCCCTCCGGCAGGGCCCGCACCAGCGGCGTGACCGCCTGCACCGCGACCTGCAGCGCGTGGCCGACGACGGCGAGCACCACCACCAGCGGCAGCAGGAAGACCACGCCGCCGATCAGCGTGGTCGTCAGGGGGCGCAGGCGCTCGTGGGGCATGGGGCGGGTCCTCGGTGGGTGGGTGCGGCAGCTTAGCGGCTGCCGGACAATGACCGAATGGAACCCCGGACCCTGCTGCTGGTGGATGGCTCCAGCTATCTGTACCGCGCCTACCACGCGCTGCCCGACCTGCGCAGCCCCGACGGCTTGCCCACCGGCGCGATCCACGGCTTCGTCGCGATGATGAAGTGGCTGCGCGGCCAGGTCGGCGCCGGCCATGCGGCCTGCGTGTTCGACGCCTCGGGCCCGACCTTCCGCGACGACTGGTACCCCGAGTACAAGGCGCACCGCCCGCCGATGCCGGAGGACCTGCGCACGCAGATCGCGCCGATCCACGAGGTCGTGCGCCTGCTCGGCTGGCCGGTACTCGAGGTGCCCGGCATCGAGGCCGACGACGCGATCGGCACGCTCGCCCGCGTCGGCGCGGCCAGCGGCCACCGCGTGCTGATCTCCACCGGCGACAAGGACCTGGCCCAGCTCGTCACCGAGCAGGTGACGCTGATCAACACGATGGCCAAGCCGCCGGAGACGCTGGACGTGGCCGGTGTCATCGCCAAGTTCGGCGTGCCGCCGGTGCGCATCGTCGACTACCTGACGCTGATGGGCGACAGCGTCGACAACGTGCCCGGCGTCGACAAGGTCGGGCCGAAGACCGCGGCGAAGTGGATCGCCGAATACGGCAGCCTCGACGGCGTGATCGCCGCCGCCGCGCAGATCAAGGGCGCCGTCGGCGACAACCTGCGCCGCGCGCTCGACTGGCTGCCCACCGGCCGCAGGCTGGTGACCGTGCGCACCGATTGCGACCTGAGCGGCCACGTGCCGGGCTGGCCGGCGATCGACGCGCTCGCGCTGCGCGAGGTCGACGCCGCCGGGCTGCGCGACTTCTTCGTGCGCTACGGCTTTCGCACCTGGCTGCGGGAGCTGGAACAGCCGCCGGCGGCGGCAGCGGCGCCGGCAACGGCCACGGCCGACGGGCCGGTTGCGGGGCAGGCGCCGGCCGCGGTGCTGCCGCGCGAGTACGAGACCGTGCTCGACTGGGACCGCTTCGCGCACTGGCTCGGGCGGCTGCGCGAAGCCGAGCTGGTGGCGCTCGACACCGAGACCGATTCGCTCGACCCGATGCGCGCGCGCATCGTCGGCCTGTCCTTCGCGGTCGAGCCGGGGTGCGCGGCCTACGTGCCGCTCGGCCACGACTATCCCGGCGCACCGGACCAGCTGCCGCTGCCGGAGGTGCTGGCGCGGCTGCAGCCCTGGCTCGAGGACCCGGCCGCGGCCAAGCTCGGCCAGAACATCAAGTACGACGCTCACGTGTTCGCGAACCACGGTCTCGTGGTGCGCGGCTATGTGCACGACACGCTGCTGCAGAGCTACGTGCTCGAGGCGCACCGCCCGCACGGGCTGGAGAGCCTGGCCGAGCGCCACCTGAACCGCAAGGGCCTGAGCTACGAGGACCTGTGCGGCAAGGGCGCGAACCAGATCCCGTTCGCCCAGGTCGACGTCGCCCGCGCCACCGAGTACTCGGGCGAGGACAGCGAGATGGCGCTGCAGGTGCACCGGGCGCTGTGGCCGCAGCTGCAGGCCGAGGCCGGGCTGAAATTCGTCTACGAGCAGATCGAGCTGCCGACCTGCGCCGTGCTGCAGCGCATCGAGCGCCAGGGCGTGCTGGTCGACGTCGAGCGGCTCGCGCGCCAGAGCCGCGAGCTGGCCGAACGCATCCTCGCGCTCGAGCGCGAGGCGCATGCGCTCGCCGGCCAGCCCTTCAACCTCGGCAGCCCGAAGCAGATCGGCGAGCTGCTGTTCGGCACGCTCGGCCTGCCGGTGGCCAAGCGCACCGCCAGCGGCGCGCCGAGCACCGACGAAGAGGTGCTGGAGAAGCTCGCGCAGGACCATCCGCTGCCGCGCTGCCTGCTCGACCACCGGGCCCTGAGCAAGCTGAAGGGCACCTACACCGACAAGCTGCCGTTGATGGTGAACCCGGCCACCGGCCGCGTGCACACCAACTACGCGCAGGCGGTGGCGGTGACCGGGCGGCTCGCGAGCAACGACCCGAACCTGCAGAACATCCCGATCCGCACGCCCGAGGGCCGGCGCATCCGCGAGGCCTTCGTCGCCCCGCCGGGGCACGTCATCGTCTCGGCCGACTATTCGCAGATCGAGCTGCGCATCATGGCGCACCTGAGCGGCGACGAGGGCCTGCAGCGCGCCTTCGCCGCCGGCGAGGACATCCACCGCGCAACCGCGGCCGAGGTCTTCGCACTGCCGGCGGCGCAGGTCACGGCCCAGCAGCGGCGCTACGCGAAGACGATCAACTTCGGCCTGATCTACGGCATGGGTGCCTTCGGCCTGGCGCAGTCGCTCGGCATCGAGCAGAAGGCGGCCCGCGATTACATCGACCGCTACTTCGCGCGCTTTGCCGGCGTGCGCCGCTACATGGAAGAGACGAAGGCGCGCGCCGCCGAGCGCGGCTGGGTCGAGACGCTGTTCGGCCGCCGCATCGTGCTGCCCGACATCAAGGGCGGCAGCGGGCCGCGGCGCAGCGCCGCCGAGCGCCAGGCAATCAACGCGCCGATGCAGGGCACCGCGGCCGACCTGATCAAGCTCGCGATGATCGCGGTCCAGCGGGCGATCGACGACGAGCGCCGCGCGACGCGGATGGTGATGCAGGTGCACGACGAGCTGGTGTTCGAGGTGCCCGACGCCGAACTCGACTGGGCACGCAGCGCGGTACCGGCGCTGATGGCCGGCGTCGCGTCGTTGAGCGTGCCGCTGGTCGCCGACGTCGGCGTCGGTGCGAATTGGGACGAGGCGCACTGAGGCGCGCAGCGGCGCGCAGCGGCCGGCGCGCAGCAGGCGCGGAGACGGCGCAGAGACGGCGCACAGAGGGCGCGTAGAGCGCCCGCTCTAGCGAAACACCCGGAACTGGGGTGCGGCCCCTAGGGCGCTGCGGCACATTGGCGGTCATGGCGCCGCACCGGCCTCGCCCCGCCGGGTGAAGCCCGGAGCGCCACCGAAGGTCAACCAGGAGCAACCAGATGAGCAAGACCCTGTCCACCGTCGCGGTCGACGTGATCGACGCCTACGGCAACACCGCCAAGCACATGATCCAGGCCTACCGCTTCGGCGGCGAGCGCGTGATCGGCTTCGTCGACCAGCGTTTCCAGGCCGCGGTCGAGCGCGGCGCGGCAGCGCTGCGTGAAGACTGGCGCAGCGGCCTGATCGGCGCCGAGAAGCGCCTGAGCGGCGCCTACGCGAAGGGCCTGCTGATGGGCAGCGCGCGTGCCGAGCAGGCGGTGGAAACCGCGGTCGACCTGGCGCACAAGGGCGTCGAGCGCTTTGCCGCCAACGCCGAGCGTTTCGACCAGGCGACCAAGTTCGGCGCCCTCGACATGATCAACCGCGTCGCGCTGCCGGCGGCCACCGCGATGAGCGCGGTCGTCTTCCGCCTCGAGCAGGGCACCGGCGAACTCGCGAAGAAGGTCGCCGGCGAGCCGAAGGTGGTCAAGGCCGTGGCGAAGAAGGCCCGCGCCGCGAAGCAGGCAGCGGCGAAGACCGCCGGCAAGGCCGGCGCGGCCAAGCGCACGGTCGTGCGCAAGACGCGCGCCGCCGCGCGCAAGGTCGCGGCCTGATCCGCGCGCGGCGCCCGGCGCCGCGCATGCAGGGCACCGCCGGCCCATCCGGGCCGCCGGTGCCTTCGTCTTTCCGGTGCGCCGAAGCCCGCGGCCGGACTGTCACATGCGGTTCATAGAATGAACCGATGACGGACCCGCGCCGCACCGCGCCCCCCGACCTCGCTGCCGGCGAGGCCGCGCCCGCGCTGCGGCTGCTGAACCGCGAACTCGCGATCCTGGACTTCAACCGCCGCGTGCTCGCGCAGGCGCAGCGCGCCGACGTGCCGCTGCTCGAGCGGCTGCGCTACGTGACGATCGTCGCGTCGAACCTCGACGAGTTCTTCGAGGTCCGTTTCGCCGACTACCTCGAGGCCGCGCGCGCCGGCCAGGCCGGCGCGTCGCAGCTCGAGCTGATGCAGGTGTCGCAGGCGGCGCACGCGCTGATCGACGAGCAGTACCGCGTCTTCAACGACGAGCTGATGCCGGCGCTGCAGCGCGAGGGCATCGTCGTGCTCAACCACGCCGAGCGCGACGCCGCGCAGCGGCAGTGGGTCGCGCGCTTCTTCGAGCAGCAGGTGCGGCCGTTGCTGGTACCGGTCGGGCTCGACCCGGCGCATCCGTTCCCGCAAATCGCGAACAAGTCGCTGAACTTCATCTGCCGCCTCGGAGGCCGCGATGCCTTCGGCGGCGAGAACCTGATCGCGATCGTCAAGGTGCCGCGCGCGTTGCCGCGTGTGATCCGCCTGCCCGAGGCGCTGTGCCCGGGGCGCCAGGCCTTCGTTCTGCTGACCAGCCTGATCCGGGCCCACCTGGGCGAGCTGTTCGCCGGGCGCACGGTAGAACGCTTCTCGCAGTTCCGCGTGACGCGCGATTCGGACCTGGAGGTCGACGAGGACGAGGTCACCAACCTGCGCCAGGCGCTGCGCTCCGGCCTGTCCACGCGCCACTACGGCCAGGCGATCCGGCTCGAGGTGGTGAGCAGCTGCCCGGACGACCTGGCCAACTTCCTGCTGCTGCAGTTCGGCCTGCCGCGCGCCGCGCTGTACCGCGTCAACGGCCCGGTCAACCTGATCCGGCTGAACCAGCTGATCGATCAGGCCGACGGCGATGCGTTGCGCTTCCCGCGCTTCGAGCCGGCCTGGCCCCGGGCGCGGCTGCCCGAGGGCAAGTCGGTGTTCGCGGCGCTGCGCGACGGCGACCTGCTGCTGCACCACCCGTTCGAGAGCTTCGACCCGGTGGTGCAGTTCCTGCGCGAGGCGGTCGAGGACCCGGACGTGCTCGCGATCAAGCAGACGATCTACCGCACCGGTGCGAAGTCGGTGCTGATGGAGCTGCTGATCGAGGCCGCGCGCCGCGGCAAGGAAGTGATGTGCGTGGTCGAGCTGAAGGCGCGCTTCGACGAGGAAGCCAACATCAACTGGGCCGAGCGGCTGGAGGCGGTCGGCGCGCAGGTGGTGTACGGCATCGTCGGCATGAAGACGCACGCGAAGCTGCTGCTGGTCACGCGCCGCGAAGGCGCGCAGCTGCGCCGCTACGTGCACCTGTCCACCGGCAACTACAACCCGCGCACCGCGCGGCTGTACACCGATGTCGGCTGCCTGAGCGCCGACGCCGGGCTGGCGAACGACGCCGACGCGCTGTTCGTGCAGCTCGCCAGCCTGGTCAAGCGGCCGCCGCCGCGCCATCTGGTGACCGCGCCGTTCGGCCTGCACCGGCGCATGCTCGGCCACGTCCACCAGGTCGCACGCGCGGCCGCGGCCGGGCAGCCGGCGCGCATCGTCGCCAAGGTCAACGCGCTGACCGACCCGGCGCTGATCCGGGCGCTGGTCGCGGCCTCGCAGGCCGGCGCGCGCATCGACCTGATCGTGCGCGGCGCCTGCCTGCTGCCGCCCGGCGTGCCGGGCCTGAGCGAGCGCATCCGGGTGCGCTCGATCGTCGGCCGCTTCCTCGAGCACACCCGTGTGCTCTACTTCCGCTGGGGCCGGGCCGAGGCCGACGAGGTGCTCTACCTGAGCAGCGCCGACTGGATGTCGCGCAACATGCTCGGCCGCATCGAGCTGGCCTGGCCGGTGCGCGAGCCCCGGCTGCGCCAGCGCGTGATCGACGAATGCCTGGTGCCGTACCTGCACGACACGCTCGATGCCTGGACGCAGGCCGCCGACGGCAGCTACCGGCGCGTCGGCACCGACGGCATCGGCGCCCAGCGCGCGCTGATGCAACGCTATACCGCGACGACGACGGAGTGAGACGACGATGGACCTGATCCTGTGGCGCCATGCCGAAGCCGTGGACCAGGCCGACGAGGACCTGGGCGTCGACCTGGCGCGGGCGCTGACCCCGAAGGGACACAAGCAGGCCGCGCGCATGGCCGAATGGCTGAACCGGGTGCTGCCGGATTCGGCGCGGGTGCTGGTCAGCCCGGCGCTGCGCTGCCAGCAGACCGCGCAGGCGCTGCAGCGCAAGTTCCAGACGCGCGAGGAACTCGGCCCGCGCGGCGGCCCGGCCGAGCTGCTGCGCGTCGCCGGCTGGCCGAACAAGCGCGCCCCGGTGCTGGTCGTCGGCCACCAGCCGACGCTCGGCCAGGTCGCGGCGGCGCTGATGGTCGGGCAGGACGATGCCGGGGCCGCGCCGTCGTGGGCGGTGCGCAAGGGGGCGGTCTGGTGGCTGCGCCGGCGCGACCGGGAAGGGGGCCACGAGGTCGTGCTGATGACCGTGCGCGCCGCGGACCGGCTCTGACGGCGCGCCGCGCGGGCCCGATGCCGGGCGCGCCGGCTCAGCCTTCGGCCAGCAGCAGCTTCATCGGGCCCTGGCCGGCCCAGGTCTGGGCCTCCTCGCGCAGCAGGTGCAGCGTGCGCGGCCGGCTCTGCGCCCAGTCGCGGCCGAACAGCAGCCGGGCGTGCGCGCCGTCGCGCTTCAGGCGCAGCGCCTTCGCATCGATCGCGCCGCGGGCGTGGCACTTGATCACCGCCAACCGCAGGCACAGCGCCTGCCAGGCGAAGTGCGGATTGGCGAGGTCCGGTTCCAGTTTGCGCAGCCCGCCGCGCTGGCCGAGCACGAGCGCGCTCACGCGCCGCTGCTGGCTCTGCGAGAAGCCGGGCGCATCGACGTTGGCCACCAGGTAGGCGCTGTGCCGGTGGTGGTCGTGGTGCGAGACCATCAGCCCGATCTCGTGCAGGTCGCAGGCCCAGCCCAGTTCGCGCCGGCTGTCGCTGTCGTCGCCGGGCAGCACCTGGTCGTGGAAAGCCTGCGCGAGCGCGCGCACGCGCACGGCCTGGTCGGCCGCGACGCCGAAGCGCACCTGCAGCTCGCGCACCGACTCGTCGCGCATGTCCTCGGGCTGCGCGTGGCGCAGCGCCTCGAGCCGCTCGCGCAGCTCGATGATCACGCCCTGGCGCAGCGCGCCGCGCGCCGCCTGCAGGCTCGCGATGCCGAAGTGCGTGGCCAGCGTGTACAGGATCGCCAGCCCGCCGGGCAGCACCGCGCGCCGTTCCGGGCGCAGCCCCGGCAGATCGAGCGCGTCGACATGGCCGGCGCGCAGGCACTCGGCGATGCACCAGCGCAGGCCGTCGGGGGTGATGCGGCCGTCGGTCACGCCGGAAGCGGCGAGCAGGCCCGAGACCGCGCCGACGGTGCCCGACGAACCCAGCGCCTCCTGCCAGCGTTGCGGCGCGAACGGCTGCAGCGCTTCCTCCAGCTCGGCGCCGGCGGCGATCTGCGCCGCGCGGAAGGCGTCGGCGCTTAGGCGCCCGTCGCCGAAGAAGCGCATCGACAGGCTGACCGAGCCGACCTGGAACGATTCGGCCAGCAGCGCGGTGCGGCCCTGGCCGAGGATCATCTCGGTCGAGCGGCCGCCGATGTCGACCACCAGCCGCGATGCCGCGCCGGGCTGCAGGTGCGAGACCCCGGCGTAGATCAGCCGCGCCTCCTCGCGGCCGGAGACGACCTCGATCGGATGGCCGAGCACCGCCTGCGCGCGCACCAGGAAGGCATTGCGGTTGCGCGCCTCGCGCAGCGTCTGCGTCGCCACCGCGCGCACCTGCTGCGGCCCGAAGCCGGCGAGCCGGCTCGCGAAACGGCGCAGGCAGTCCAGCCCGCGCTGCACCGCGGCTTCGGTCAGCATGCCGTCGGCGTCGAGCCCGCCGCCCAGGCGCACCGTCTCCTTCAGGTAGTCGATGCGGCGGTAGCGGCCGTGCTGCAGCTGGCCGATCTCGAGGCGGAAGCTGTTCGAGCCGAGGTCGATCGCCGCGAGCGGGCCGGACAGCAGCGGAAGCGAGGCGCGCATCGCGCCGATTGTGCCGACGTGCCGGCGGGCCGGCCGGGGTTGACAAGCCTGCTAGGCTGATCGGGTCACAGATCCCGCCACGGGCGCCACGGGTCGCGGGCCCGGGCGCGATCGTCGCGTCGCGCCGCGAATGACCCTCGCCTCGATCATCCTCGCCACCCTGTTCGGCGGTCTGCTGTCGGTGCTGATCGCCGCCACGCTCACGGTGTCGGTGCTCGGCCGGCTCGTGCCGCACCTGGTCAGCCTGTCGGCCGGCGTGCTGCTCGGCACTGCGCTGCTGAACGTGCTGCCGGAGGCCTTCGAGTCGGCCGCCGATGCGCGTCCGCTGTTCCTGACGCTGCTCGGCGGGCTGCTGTTCTTCTTCCTGCTCGAGAAGGCGGAGCTGTACCGCCACACCCACCACCACGAGGGCGACGGGCATGCGCACCATCACCACTTCGACGCCGAACAGGCGGGCCGCGGCGGCCTGGCGGTGCTGCTCGGCGACAGCATCCACAACTTCTGCGACGGCGTGATCATCGCCGCCGCGTTCCTGACCGATCCGGCGCTGGGCTGGGTCACCGCCTTCGCGGTGGCCGCGCACGAGATCCCGCAGGAGGTCGGCGACTACATCGTGCTGCTCAACGCCGGCCTCTCGCGCGGCCGGGCGCTGTTCTACAACGTGCTGTCGGGGCTGGCGGCGGTGCTCGGCGGGGTGCTCGGCTACCTGCTGATCGGGCCCTACGACGCGCTGTTCCCGTTCCTGCTCGTGATCGCGGCGAGCAGCTTCATCTATGTCGCGGTGGCCGATCTGCTGCCGCAGATGCAGCGCCGGCTGCCGTGGCGCGAGACCGCGCTGCAGGTGGCCTGGCTCGGTGCCGGCCTGGGCGCGGTCGTGATCGTGGTGGCCAGCCTGCACCACCACTGACCGGGGCCGCGGCCCCGGCGCGGGGCGTCAACGCACGACGAGCACCGGGATCGACGAGTGCGTGAGCACCTTCTGCGTCTCGCTGCCGAGCAACAGCGCCGACAGCCCGCGCCGGCCGTGCGAGGCCATGACGATCAGGTCGGCACTCTGGTTCTTCGCGTGGTCCAGGATCGCCTCCCACGGGTGCAGCGCCTCGACCGTGTGCGCCTGGCACGCCACGCCGGCGGCCTTGGCGACGTCGAGCACGCCCTGCACGCGCTCGCGGGCGATGCGTTCCTGCGCGTCGAAGAACTCCTGCGGCGGCACCGGCTGCATCTCGGAGATCGCGCTGTAGGGGAAGGGCTCCTTGACGCTGATCGTCAGCAACTCACCGCCGGTCGCCTTGGCCAGCGCGACCGCGGTCTCGGCGGCCTTGCGGCTGATATCGGAACCGTCGGTCGAAACCAGGATGCGCTTGTACATGGTTTGCTCCTTTCGATGGCCGCATTGTGGGTCGGGCCCGGCATGATTGCCAGTGTGGCGCAGCCGGGAGGGGGGCTCTTGACCCGGGTCAAGCCCGGGCGACGGGACCTTGCCCGGGGTCAGCCGCACGCCACTGGCCGTGCCGGATCCGCGCACCACTCGCTCCACGAGCCCGGATACAGCGCCGAGCCGGCGAGCCCGGCGTGTTCCATCGCGAGCAGGTTGTGGCAGGCCGTGACGCCCGAACCGCACTGGTGCACCCATTGCCCGGGGGCGCCGCCGAGCGCGGCGAAGGCCGCGCGCAGTTCGGCCGCGGGGCGGAAGCGGCCGTCGGGCCCGAGGTTGTCCTTGAAGAAGCGGTTCAGCGCGCCCGGGATGTGGCCGGCGACCGGGTCCAGCGGCTCGACCTCGCCGCGGAAGCGCTCGGCCGCGCGCGCATCGAGCACCGGCCGGCGGCCGAGCACGGCGAGCAGCGCCGGCGCATCGATCGTCGGCATGGCCGGCGCGCCGGCCGGGTAGGGTGGCTGCGCCGGCGGCGACGCGACGGTCGTGGTCAAGGTACCGCCCACCTCGAGCCAGGCCGCCGGCCCGCCGTCGAGCACCGCGCTCGGCGTATGGCCGAGCCAGCGCAGCAGCCACCACGCCCGCGCCGCATACGGGCCGCCCTGCGCGTCTAGACACACCACCTGCACCCCCGGCGCGATGCCCCAGCGGCCGGCGCGGCGCGCGAACTCGGCACGATCGGGCAGCGGGTGGCGGCCGTTGCGGCCGGTCTTCGCGCCGCTCAGGTCCCGGTCCAGGTGCACGTAGACCGCGCCCGGCAGGTGCCCGGCGGCGTAGGCGCGCTCGCCGGCGCCCGTGTCGGCGAGGTCGAAGCCGCAGTCGAGCAGCACGGTCGGCGCCCCGGCGGCGAGCCGCGCGCGCAGCGCGGCTGCGTCGATCAGCGTGGTGTGCATCGGGCCCGACTCAAGCCGCCGGCGCCGCGGCCGGCCAGCGCATCTCGCGCCGGTACCACTCGTGGAAGTGCTGCATGCCGTCTTCCATCGGGCTCTGGTACGGGCCGACCTCGTCTTCGCCGCGCTGCAGCAGGGCCTGTCGGCCGGCGTCCATGCGCTCGCCGATCTCGTCGTCCTCGATGCAGGTTTCCATGTAGGCGGCCTGCTGCGCCTCGACGAATTCGCGCTCGAAGGCGGCGATCTCCTCCGGGTAGTAGAACTCGACCAGGTTCAGCGTCCGCCGCGGGCCCTGCGGGTGCAGGGTCGAGACCACCAGCACGTGCGGGTACCACTCGACCATGACCGTCGGGTAGGCGGTGAGCCAGATCGCGCCGTGCGCGGGCGGGCGTCCGTCGCGGTAGCGCAGCAGCGCTTCGTGCCAGCGCCGGTACACCGGCGAACCCGGGCGCGCCAGCGCATGCTGCACGCCCACGGTCTGGACCGAGTGGTGCGCGCCGAAGGCCCAGCGCAGGTCGTCGCAGGTCACGAAGCCGCCGAGCCCGGGGTGGAAGGGCGCGACGTGGTAGTCCTCGAGGTAGACCTCGATGAAGGTCTTCCAGTTGTAGTCGCAGGCATGGGCTTCGATCCGGTCGAGCACGTAGCCGGAGAAATCGAGCTCCGGGTGGCCGAAGCCGGCACCGAGCATGGCGCCGATGTCGTGCCCCCGGGCCTCGAAGAGCAGCCCGCGCCAGGTCTGCAGCGGCCAGCCGCGCAGGTTCAGGCAGGGGTCGTCGGCGAAGTGCGGCGCACCGACCAGGCGCCCCTTCAGGTCGTAGGTCCAGCGGTGGATCGGGCAGACGACGTGCTCGCGCGTGTGACCCTTGCCGCGCAGCATCAGCGCCTGGCGATGGCGGCAGACGTTCGACTGCAGGCGCACGCCGTCGGCGTCGCGGATCAGCATCCGGCCCTCGGCCTCCTGCGGCAGCGTGTGGTAGTCGCCGACGCCGGGCACCCACAGCTCGTGGCCGACGTAGGTCGGGAAACGCTCGAAGATGAGTTCGCGTTCCTCGCGGAACACGGCCTCGCTGAAGTAGCTGGTAACCGGAAGTTGCGAGCGGCTGCGCTCCAGAGCTTCGAGACTGATGCTCAGGTCAGACATGATCCGAACGGATCTCCATGAGTGGGTATGTCGAACCCCCACCCGGTGGCCCCGCGGGTGGGTTTGCAGCGGCCGGTGATCCGGCACGCAGGGGCGCGGATTCTACCCATCCGGTATTGCCGCGATGGGAGGGGACTCTAGAATGCCGGGTTAGTTCAATCACGACCGATGCCACGTCACCCCGCGCCCGCCCCCGAGCCGCCCAGCTACGAGCAGGCGCTGGCCGAACTGGAGCGTCTGGTGCAGGCGATGGAGGCCGGGCAGCTGCCGCTGGACCAGCTGCTGGCCAGCTACCGCCGGGGTGCGGAGTTGCTCGGGCTGTGCCGCGAGCGGCTGCGGGCCGTCGAAGACCAGGTCAAGCTGCTCGACGACGGGCAGCTCGAGCCCTGGACGGCGGCATGAGGGCGAGCGGACTTGCCTGCCGGTGCCCGACGTGAGCGACGCGTGGAGGACGCCCCGTTGAACGCCGCCGAACCGAGTGTCGTGCGTGCGGATCCGGCGACCGCCTTCGATGCGTGGATGAACGCCGCGCTGGCCGAGGTCGAGCGCGCGCTCGATGCCTGGGTGCCGGCCGACGTGCCGGCCGGCCTCGGCGAGGCGATGCGCTACGGCGTGCTCGACGGCGGCAAGCGGCTGCGGCCGCTGCTGGTGCTGGCGGCCTGCCATGCGGTGGACGGGGAATGCGACGCGGCGCTGCGCGCGGCGGTCGCGGTCGAGCTGATCCATGCCTATTCGCTCGTGCACGACGACATGCCGTGCATGGACGACGACGTGCTGCGCCGGGGCAAGCCGACCGTGCACGTGCGCTACGGCGAGGCGCAGGCGATGCTCGCCGGCGACGCGATGCAGGCGCTGGCCTTCGAGGTGCTGACGCCGGAGCGCGGCGTCGAGCCGGCGCTTCAGGCGCGGCTGTGCGCGCTGCTCGCGCGCGCGGCGGGCCACGCCGGCATGGCCGGCGGCCAGGCGATCGACCTCGCCAGCATCGGCAAGCCGCTGACCGAAGCCGCGCTGCGCGACATGCACCGGCGCAAGACCGGCGCGTTGCTGCAGGCCAGCGTGCTGATGGGCGTGGCCTGCGGCCGCTGCGACGCCGCGGCGCGGGCGGCGTTCGCCGACTACGGCGCCGCGGTCGGCCTGGCGTTCCAGGTGGTCGACGACATCCTCGACGTGACGCAGGAGTCGCAGACCCTCGGCAAGACCGCCGGCAAGGATCTCGAACACAACAAGCCGACCTATGTCACGGTGCTCGGCCTGGAAGCCGCGCGCCGGCAGGCGGCGCAACTGCGCGATGCGGCCCGGGCCGCACTCGGCCGCTGCGGCACGCTGCGCACCGGGCTGCTCGGGCAGCTCGCCGACATGGTCGTCGACCGCGACAACTGACCCGAACGATGAACCGACCCGCCGCTTCGCCGCCGTCGGCCGTCCCCCGTGGGAACGGCCGACCGGCGCGCACCAGCGGGCACCCCTGACATGCCATCCCGACGCTCCCTCCTCGAATCGGTGCAGGTGCCGGCCGATCTCAAGCGCTTGACCCGGGTCGAGCTGAAGACGCTGGCCGACGAACTGCGCGAGTTCGTGCTCTACAGCGTCAGCCAGACCGGCGGCCATCTCGGCAGCAACCTCGGCACGGTCGAGCTCACCGTCGCGCTGCACCACGTCTACGACACGCCGTACGACCGCATCGTCTGGGACGTCGGCCACCAGACCTATCCGCACAAGGTGCTGACCGGCCGGCGCGAAGCCATGGCCGGGCTGCGCCAGCTCGGCGGCATCGCCGGCTTCCCGCGGCGCGAAGAGAGCGCCTACGACACCTTCGGCACCGGCCACAGCTCGACCTCGATCTCGGCCGCGCTCGGCATGGCGCTGGCCGCCAAGCTCAAGGGCGAGGAACGGCGCGTGGTCGCGGTCATCGGCGACGGCGCGCTGACCGGCGGCATGGCCTTCGAGGCGCTGAACAACGCCGGCGTCGCGCACGGCGGCCTGCTCGCCGACATGCTCGTCATCCTGAACGACAACGACATGTCGATCAGCCCGCCGGTGGGCGCGCTGAACAAGTACCTGGCGCGGCTGATGAGCGGCAGCTTCTACGCGTCGGCGCGCGAGGGCGCGAAGAACGTGCTGAAGAACACGCCGCTGTACGAGTTCGCGCGCCGCTTCGAGGAGCACACCAAGGGCATGGTCGTGCCGGGCACGATCTTCGAGGAGTTCGGCTTCAACTACGTCGGGCCGATCGACGGCCACGACCTCGACGCGCTGATCCCGACGCTGGAGAACCTGCGCACGAAGCGCGGGCCGCAGTTCCTGCACATCGTCACGAAGAAGGGCCAGGGCTACAAGATGGCCGAGGCCGACCCGGTGAAGTACCACGCCGCGTCCGGCCGCTTCGACCCGAAGGAGGGCTTCCCGAAGGCCGTGCCGGGCAAGCCGACCTTCACCCAGGTCTTCGGCCAGTGGCTGTGCGACATGGCCGAGGCCGACGAGCGCCTCGTCGGCATCACGCCGGCGATGCGCGAAGGCTCGGGCATGGTCGAGTTCCACAAGCGCTTCCCGAGGCGCTACCACGACGTCGGCATCGCCGAGCAGCATGCGGTCACCTTCGCCGCCGGCCTGGCCTGCGAGGGCCTGAAGCCGGTGGTCGCGATCTACAGCACCTTCCTGCAGCGCGGCTACGACCAGCTGATCCACGACGTCGCGATCCAGAACCTGCCGGTCATGTTCGCGCTCGACCGTGCCGGCATCGTCGGCGCCGACGGCGCCACCCACTGCGGCGCCTTCGACATCGCCTACCTGCGCTGCGTGCCGAACGTCGCGCTGATCGCGCCGGCCGACGAGGCCGAGTGCCGGCGCGCGCTGAGCACCGCGTTCCGCCGCGACCATCCGGTGGCGGTGCGCTACCCGCGCGGCAGCGGCGCCGGCGTCGAGGTCGGGCGCGACCTCGACGAGCTGCCCTGGGGGCGGGCCGAGCTGCGCCGTCAGACCTCGCGCACCAGTGCGGCCGGCGGGCCGCGCGTGGCGATCCTCGCCTTCGGCACGCTGCTGTATCCGGCGCTGCAGGCGGCCGCGGCGCTTGACGCCACGGTGATCAACATGCGCTTCGTCAAGCCGCTCGATGCCGAGGCGGTGCTGCAGGCTGCGCGCGGCCACGAGGCGCTGGTCACGGTCGAGGAGGGGGCGCTGATGGGCGGCGCCGGCAGCGCGGTGGCCGAATGCCTCGCCGCGGCCGGCCTGAGCGTGCCGCTGCTGCAGCTCGGCCTGCCCGACCACTTCGTCGAACACGGCGATCCGGCGCGGCTGCTCGCGCTGTGCGGGCTCGACGCCGACGGCATCCTGCGTTCGATCCAGCAGCGCTTCGGCAGCCGGCTCACGGTGGTGCGTCCGGCCGCCGCCGGCTGAAGGCCCGAGACGGGGCGCCGATGTCATCGCCCCTGCGCCGGCGCTGACGCCGGCGCGACAGGCACAATTCCCCGGCCCGGCGTAAAACGGCGCCTGCCGGGGTGCCGTGGCCGAGCACCCGGGCCCTCGCCATGAACCAGCTGACCGATCTGCTTCACATCCCCGACACGCAGAGCGAGCGCGACGAACGCCACCTCGCGATCCAGCGCGTCGGCGTGCGCGGCGTGCGCTGGCCGCTGCAGCTGCAGGTGGCGGGCACGGTGCAGACCGCCGCCGCCGTCTGGGACCTGGACGTCGCGCTGCCGGCCGAGCGCAAGGGCACGCACATGTCGCGCTTCATCGCCTGGCTCGACGCGCTCGACGCCCCGCTCGATGCCGCGGGCCTGCGCCTGCGCCACGGCCAGATGCTCGAGCGCCTGGGCGCGACCAGCGGCCGGATCGAGGCGCGCTTCTCGTTCTTCCTGCGCAAGCGCGCGCCGGTGTCCGGCCTCGCCAGCCTGCTCGACTATGAAGGCGCGTGGGTTGCCGAGACCCGGGCCGGCGAGACCGTGGTCTGGGCCGAAGTCGGCGTGCCGGTAAAGAGCCTGTGCCCGTGCTCGAAGGAGATCTCGGACTACGGCGCGCACAACCAGCGTGCGACCGTGCGCCTGCGCGTCGAGCCGCTGCAGCCGGTCGAGTGGCACGAGCTGGTGCGCTTCGCCGAGGACCAGGCGTCGAGCGAGGTCTGGCCGATGCTCAAGCGCGTCGACGAGAAGTGGGTCACCGAGCGCGCCTACGAGAATCCGAAGTTCGTCGAGGACCTGGTGCGCGACGTGGCGCTCGGGCTGAACCGCGATCCGCGCATCGGCCGCTACACGGTCGAGGTCGAGAACTTCGAGTCGATTCACAACCACAGCGCCTATGCACGCATCGAGCGTGCATAGGCCCGCGCTGCGCGCGGCGGGCGCATGGCGCCCGGCTGTGGTCGCGGCAACGGGTACATGCCACCGGCATGTACCCGTTGTCACAACCACTCGGCCTATGCGCGGATCGACCGTGCCTAGGCCCGCGCTGCGCGCGGCGGGCGCACGGGCCCACCTCGGCGGCGCATAGCCCGGCCCGCGACGACGCGTCTTGCCCGGAGCCGTCCACGCCATCGAGGACCCGGCGCGCATGCGCCAGGCCGGCGCCGAGCTGTTGTCGCTGGCGCTGATCGACGCGCGCAACCTGACGCTGCGCTGGCTCGCGGCCTTCGAGCCGCACCTTGGGCAACTGGCGCCGAGCGCGCTGGTCGAGCCGCCGCTGTGGCTGGTCGGGCAGGCCGGCTGGTTCCAGGAGTACTGGGTCGCGCGCAACGTCCAGCGCCAGCGCGGCGAGGCGGCCGACCGCAGCGGTCTGCGCCTCGCGTCGATCGACGCCCGCGCCGACGCCTGCTTCGACCCGTCGCTGCACGACCGTGGGCAGCGCTGGCGGCTCGATCTGCCCGACGCCACGGCGCTGCGCCAGTACCTGGCCGAGACGCTCGAAGGCACGCTCGACCTGCTCGCGGCCGCGCTGGCGGACGACGACGGGATGTATGTCTTCCGCCTCGCGCTGTGGCACGAGGACCGGGTCGGCGAGGCGCTGGCCGCGGCGGCGCAGGCCTTGCAGCTGCCCGCGGGCGAGGCGCCGTGGCTGCCGCGCCCGGCCCGGGCCGGGCGAGACCCGCTGTGGTTCGGCGCGCAGCGGGTGACGGTCGGCTCGGCACGCGGCGGGCTGGTGCCGCCGAACGAACGCTGGGCGCACGAGGTGGCGCTGCCGGAGTTCGAGATCGATGCCCAGGCCGTGAGCTGGGCGCGCTACGCCGAGTTCGTCGCCGACGGCGGCTACGACGAGCCGCAGTGGTGGAGTCGCGACGGCTGGGCCTGGGTCCAGGCCGAAGGGCGACGCGCGCCCCGCTACGTCGAGCAGATGCGCCAGGCGGTACTGGTGCATCGCCAGGGCGAGTTGCAGCGGGTGGGCGCGGCGCAGGCGGCGGTGCACGTCAGCCGGCACGAAGCCGAAGCCTGGTGCCGCTGGGCCGGCCGCCGGCTGCCGACCGAGCCCGAATGGGAGCTGGCCGCGCTGCAGGGCGGTTCGCGCGGCTTCGTCTGGGGCGACGTGTTCGAGTGGGTGCTCGGCAGCGCGCGCCCGTATCCGGGCGGCGGTGAGGTCGCGCCGGGGTTTGCCGCCTTCCCCGAGCCCGGCCGGGCCGGCGTGCTGCGCGGCGGGTCGTGGATGACCCGCGCGCGCCAGCGCCATCCGCGGGCTCGCCGCTTCGTCGCGCCGTACCGAGACGAGCTGTTCGCCGGCTTTCGCAGTTGCGCGGCGTGACGGTGTCTTTACAGCGTCGTGACGGCGGGGGTCGGCGACATATGAAGCGCGAGTCCTAACGGGATCACCCGATCAGGGTTTGGCCGGCGTTGTGGGCGGCCGAAAGGCGCTCCGAGAATGGCCGCGGCGCCCTGTTGCAGGGCGACGGACCATCCCTGCCTCGGAGGACATCTTGTGAACGTCACCCTCTCGCTCACGGTCAACGGCCGCGCCGTGACCGCCAGCGTCGACCCGCGCACGCTGCTCGTGCAACTGATCCGCGAGCAGTTGCAGCTGACCGGCACCCATGTCGGCTGCGACACCGCGCAGTGCGGCGCCTGCACGATCCACCTGAACGGCCGCGCCGTGAAGGCCTGCTCGATGCTCGCCGTGCAGGCGCAGGGCGCCACGATCACCACCATCGAAGGCTTGGCAAAGGACGGCCAGCTGCACCCGATGCAGGAGGCCTTCCGCGAGTGCCACGGCCTGCAGTGCGGCTTCTGCACGCCGGGCATGGTGATGGCGGCGGTGCAGTTGCTCGCCGACAACCCGGGCGCGACCGAGGCGCAGATCCGTGAAGGCCTGGACGGCAACCTGTGCCGCTGCACCGGCTACCACAACATCGTCAAGGCGATCCAGCACTGCCAGGCTGGCGCTTCGGCGACGGCCTGACCGATCCGAGGAGACCCCCATGACCGACATGTCCCACTCGCCGATCGGCCAGGCGCTGCGCCGCCGCGAGGACGCGCGCTTCCTTACCGGCGCCGGCCAGTACACCGACGACGTGGTGCTGCCCGGGCAGACCTACGGCGTCTTCGTGCGCTCGCCGCTGGCGCATGCGCGCATCAAGTCGATCACGCTGGACGCGGCGAAGGCCAAGCCCGGCGTGGTCGCGATCTTCACCGGCGCCGACCTGCAAGGCATCGGCGGCCTGCCCTGCGGCTGGCTGATCCACAGCAAGGACGGCTCGCCGATGAAGGAGCCGCCGCACCCGGTGCTGGCGCAGGGCAAGGTGCGCTACGTCGGCGACGCGGTGGCGCTGGTCGTCGCCGAGACCGTCCTGCAGGCGCGCGATGCGGCCGAGGCCGTCGAGGTCGACTACGAGGAGCTGCCGGCGGTGGTCGACATCACCCGCGCGGCCACGGCCGGCAGCGCGGTGCACGACGACGTGCCCGACAACACCTGCTACACCTGGGGCCACGGCGATGCGGCCGCGGTCGACGCGGCGTTTGCGAAGGCGGCGAAGGTGTCGAAGCTGCAGTTCGCCAACAACCGGCTGATTCCGAACGCGATGGAGCCGCGCGCGGCGAACGCGTCGTACACCAAGCACGACGACAGCTACACGCTGTACGTCGCGAACCAGAACCCGCACGTCGAGCGGCTGCTGATGTGCGCCTTCGTGCTCGGCATCCCCGAGTCGAAGATGCGCGTCATCGCGCCGGATGTCGGCGGCGGCTTCGGCTCGAAGATCTTCCTGTACGCGGAGGAGACGGCGCTGGTCTGGGCGAGCAAGCGCGTCGGCCGGCCGATCAAGTGGACCGCCGAGCGCAGCGAGTCGTTCCTGACCGACGCGCACGGCCGCGACCACGCGACCACGGCCGAGCTGGCGATGGATGCGCAGGGCAACTTCCTGGCGATGCGGGTGCACACGATCGCCAATCTCGGCGCGTATCTGTCGACCTTCGCCTCCAGCGTGCCGACGATCCTGTACGCGACGCTGCTCGCCGGCCAGTACAAGACGCCGGCGATCTACTGCGAGGTCAAGTCGGTGTTCACGAACACCGCGCCGGTCGACGCCTATCGCGGCGCCGGCCGGCCCGAGGCGACCTACGTCGTCGAGCGGCTGGTCGAGACTGCGGCCCGCGACATGAAGATGGCCCCGGCGCAGATCCGGCGCCGGAACTTCATCACCAGTTTCCCGTACGCGACGCCGGTCGGCCTGACCTACGACACCGGCGACTACGAGGCGCACCTCGCCAAGGCGATGGCGATCGCCGACGTCGCGGGCTACGCCGCGCGCAAGGCCGCGTCTGCCGCCAAGGGCCTGAAGCGGGGCCTGGGCTACAGCTGCTACATCGAGGCCTGCGGCCTGGCGCCGAGCAACATCGCCGGCGCGCTCGGCGCGCGCGCCGGCCTGTTCGAGGCCGGCGAGGTCCGCGTCCACCCCACCGGCACGGTGACCGTCTTCACCGGTTCGCACAGCCACGGCCAGGGCCACGAGACCAGCTTCGCGCAGGTGGTGGCAGCCAAGCTCGGCATCCCGGTCGAGTCGGTCGAGATCGTGCACGGCGACACCGGCCGCGTGCCCTTCGGCATGGGCACCTACGGCAGCCGTTCGCTGGCGGTGGGCGGCACCGCGATCGTCAAGGCGGTGGACAAGATCATCGCCAAGGGCAAGAAGATCGCGGCGCACCTGCTCGAAGCGGCCGACACCGACATCGACTTCGAAGGCGGCAGCTTCAAGGTCAAGGGCACCGACAAGGCAGTGCCCTTCGGCTCGGTCGCGCTCACCGCCTACGTGCCGCACAACTACCCGCTCGACAAGCTCGAGCCGGGGCTGAACGAGAACGCGTTCTACGACCCGACCAACTTCACCTACCCGTCGGGCAGCTACGTCTGCGAGGTCGAGGTCGACCCCGAGACCGGCCGGACGCGGGTCGACCGCTTCACCGCGGTCGACGACTTCGGCAACTTGGTCAACCCGATGATCGTTGCCGGCCAGGTGCACGGCGGGCTGGCACAGGGGCTGGGCCAGGCGATGCTCGAGGGCTGCGCGTACGACCCCGAGTCGGGCCAGCTGCTGACCGGTTCGTACATGGACTACACGATGCCGCGCGCCGACGACCTGCCGAGCTTCACGGTCGACCACACGGTCACGCCGTGCACGCACAACCCGCTCGGCGTGAAGGGCTGCGGCGAGGCCGGCGCGATCGGTTCGCCCGCGGCCTTCATCAACGCGCTGACCGACGCGCTCGGCGTGCGCGACATCCCGATGCCGGCGACGGCCGAGCGCGTCTGGCGCGCGGCGAACGGCAAGGCCTGAACGCGACGACGAGGAGATTCCCCATGTACAGCTTCGACTACCAGCGCCCGGCCGACCGGGCGGCGGCCGCGGCCGCGGCCAAGGGCGACGCGCGCTTCCTGGCCGGCGGCCAGACCCTGATCCAGGCGATGAAGCTCCGCCTGTCGTCGGCCGAACGGCTCGTCGACCTCGGCGGCATCGCCGACCTGAAGGGCATCACGGTGGCCGGCGGCACGGTGACGATCGGTGCGATGACGCCCCACGCCGCCGTCGCGCGGTCTGCCGACGTGCAAAAGGCGATCCCCGCGCTGGCCGAGCTCGCCGGCAGCATCGGCGACCCGATGGTGCGCAACGCGGGCACGATCGGCGGCTCGATCGCCAACGCCGACCCGGCCGCCGACTATCCGGCGGGCGTGCTGGCCTTGAGCGCGACGATCCACACCGACCGGCGCTCGATCCCGGCCGACGCGTTCTTCACCGGCATGTTCGAGACCGCGCTGCAGCCCGGCGAGCTGATCGTCTCGGTCGGCTTCCCGGTGCCGCAGAAGGCCGCGTACGTGAAGCACAAGCAGCCGGCGTCGCGCTTCGCCATGGTCGGCGTGTTCGTCGCGCAGACCGGCGGCGGCGTGCGCGTGGCGGCCACCGGCTGCAAGGGCAGCGTGTTCCGCGTCGCGGAACTCGAGGTCGCGCTGACGAAGAGCTTCACGCCCGAGGCCGCCAGGGTGGTGGGGGTGCCTTCGGCCGGTTTCAACAGCGACCTGCACGCCAGCGCCGAGTACCGCGCGGCGATGGTCAGCGTGATGGCCGCGCGCGCCGTGGCCGCCGCGAACGCGCGCTGAAGTCGCCGACGCCGGCACGGCGGGCCGCCTCGAGCCGGGGCGGCCCTCCCGGGACGCCGCCGCGCGTCGGACGGCGGCTGGCGCAGAATCGAGCCGTCGGCACCCCTGCACCATGAGTCTCAGCCTTCCCGCCAGCGTCGACGCCATCGTCGAGTTGCTGGCCACCGAGAACTACGTCTGCGACCGCCGGCTCGCCACCGCGCTTTTCCTCGCGCTGAAGCTGCAGCGGCCGCTGTTCCTCGAGGGCGCTCCCGGCGTGGGCAAGACCGAACTGGCGAAGACGCTCGCGCGGGCGCTGAACACGCAGCTGGTCCGCGTGCAGTGCTACGAGGGGCTGGACATCGCGCAGACGGCGTACGAGTGGAACGTCGGCCGGCAGATGATCGAGATCCGGCTGGCCGAGGCCGCGCACGAGGTCGACCGCGAGGCCCTGGCGCGCCGGCTGTACGCGCGCGACATGCTGGTCGAGCGCCCGCTGCTGCAGGCGCTGACGCAGGTCCGCGCGCCGGTGCTGCTGATCGACGAGCTCGACCGCGCCGACGAACCTTTCGACGCGTTCCTGCTCGAGGTGCTGGCCGAGAACCAGCTGACGATCCCCGAGTTCGGCACGGTGGTCGCGGCGGCGCCGCCGGTCACGCTGATCACCAGCAACCGCACGCGCGAGATCCACGACGCGCTGAAGCGGCGCTGCCTGTACCACTGGGTCGACTTCCCCGATGTCGAGCGCGAGCTCGAGATCGTGCGGCTGAAGGCGCCGGGCGCGTCCGAGCGGCTCTACCGCCAGGTGGTGGAATTCGTGCAGCGCATGCGCGGCCTCGACCTGTTCAAGTCGCCGGGTGTGGCCGAGACGATCGACTGGACGAACGCGCTGGTCGCGCTGAACACGATGCAGCTCGACCCGGCGAGCGTGCAGGACACCCTCGGCGTGCTGCTCAAGCACCAGGACGACCTGCAGCGCATGCAGGGCGGCGACAGCGCGAAGATCCTCGACGAGCTGCGTGCGAAGGCGCTGCTCTGACCGCGCCGTGATCGCCGACAACATCGTCCACTTCGCGCGTGTGCTGCGCGCTTCCGGCATGGCCATCGGGCCCGACCGCGTGCTCGCGGCCCTGGCCGCGGTGGAGCTGGTGGGGCTGAACCGGCGCGACGACGTGCACGCCGCCCTCGGTGCGGTCATGCTCGAGCGGCACGAGCAGCAGCCGCTGTTCGATGCCGCCTTCGACACCTTCTGGCGCGACCCGAAGCTGCTCGAGCAGATGATGTTCCTGCTGTTGCCGAAGGTCAGCGGCCGCGGCGGGCCGGTCCGGCCGCCGCGGCCGAACCGGTTGGCCGAGGCGCTGGCCGCGCCGCGCAAGGACGAGCCGCGCCCGCCCGGGGCCGCCCCGCCGAAGGAAGAACTGCAGTTCGAGGCCCGGTTCACCTTCTCCGACCGCGAGCGGTTGAGCCAGGCCGACTTCGAGACCATGACGACGGCCGAGTTCGAGCTGGCGAAGAAGCTGGCCGAGCAGCTGCCGCTGCCGGTGGCGCCGGTCCGGCGGCGGCGCCACGAGCCGGCGGCCGGCGGCGGCCGCGGCGCCCGGATCGACCTGCGCGCGACGATGCAGCGCATGGCGCGCCAGCCGCAGACGCTGCTGCCGCGCTACACGCGCCCGCGCGAGGAGCCGCCGGCGATGATCGTGCTGCTCGACATCTCGGGCTCGATGGAGCGCTACTCGCGGCTGATGCTGCACTACGTGCACGGCCTCGCCCGGCGCGCGCTGCGCGTGCACGTGCTCACCTTCGGCACGCGGCTGACCAACATCACGCGTTGCCTGCGCGAGCGCGACCCGGATGTCGCGCTGCGCCTGGCCGATGCGCTGGTGCACGACTGGAAGGGCGGCACGCGGATCGCGTCGTCGCTCGGCGAATTCAACCGCGTCTGGGCCAGGCGGCTGCTCGGCTCGAACGCCGCGGTGCTGCTGGTCAGCGACGGGCTCGACCGCGACGAGCACGGCGGCCTCGGCGCCGCCGCGGCGCAGCTGCGCCGTCTGGCGCACCGGGTGGTCTGGCTGAACCCGCTGCTGCGCTACGACGGCTTCGAGCCGCGCGCCGCCGGCGTGCGCGCGATCCTGCCGCATGTCGACCGCTTCCTGCCGGTGCACAACCTGGCGAGCCTGGCCGACCTGGGCCGCGCGCTGCGCGCGGCCGGGGCGGCGCCCCACAACCTGCTGCACTGACCGACGATGGAACTGCAAGGCGAACGACTGATCTCCGCCCCGCTGGACAAGACCTGGGCCGCGCTCAACGACCCGGAAGTGCTGAAGGCCTGCATCACCGGCTGCGAGTCGCTCGAGCGCACCGGCGACGACAGCTTCGGCGCGTCGCTGGCGGTCAAGGTCGGCCCGGTGAGCGCACGCTTCAAGGGGAACCTGAAGCTGAGCAACGTCGTGCCGCCGACGAGCTACACGATCCACTTCGACGGCCAGGGCGGTGTCGCCGGCTTCGGCAAGGGCTCGGCCGACGTGGCGCTGACGGCCGAAGGGGCGCAGACCCGGCTGAAGTACGTGGCCAAGGCCCAGGTCGGCGGCAAGCTGGCGCAGGTTGGCTCGCGCCTGGTCGATGCCGCCGCGGCCAAGATGGCGGACGACTTCTTCAGCGCCTTCGAGGCGCGGCTCGCGCCGCCGGCGGCGGTCGAGGCCGGCCCCGTGCCGATGCCGGCCGATACCGAGCAGGGCAATCGTGCGCTGTGGTGGGGCATCGCGCTGCTGGTGCTCCTGTTGTTGTTGTGGTTCTGGTTCAGCCGGTAGGAGGACGACGCCATGGACAGCCTCGATCTGCAGGTGCTGCAGCAGGCGCGGGACTGGTTCGCGCAGGGCCACAAGGTGTGGCTGGTGACGGTCATCGAAACCTGGGGCTCGGCGCCGCGCCCGCCGGGCGCGCTGCTGGCGATGCGCGACGACGGCCAGGTCGTCGGCTCGGTCTCGGGCGGCTGCGTCGAGGACGACCTGATCGAGCGTGTGCGCCAGGGCGAGCGGGTCGACCAGCCGTCGCTGGTCGCCTATGGCGTCACGAAGGAGGAGGCCGCGCGTTTCGGCCTGCCCTGCGGCGGGAACCTGCGTCTGGTGCAGGAACCGCTGCTGGATGTCGGCTGGATCGAGCAGATCCTCGCGCGCACCGCCCGCCACGAGCTGGTCGCGCGCACGCTCGACCTCGAAACCGGCGCGGTCGGCGTCGAGGCCGCGGTGCGCGGCGAGGCCTTCACGTTCGACGGCAGGTCGCTGCGCGCACTGTTCGGGCCGCGCTGGCGGCTGCTGATCGTCGGCGCCGGACAGCTGTCGCGCGCGCTCGCCCGGATGGCGCTCGCGCTCGACTTCGAGGTCATCTGCTGCGACCCGCGCGAGGAGTACCACCTGACCTGGGACGTGCCGGAGACGACCTTCAGCAAGGAGATGCCGGACGACCTCGCCCAGCGGCTGCAGCTCGACCCGCACTGCGCGGTGGTCGCGCTGACGCACGATCCGAAGCTCGACGACCTGGTGCTGCTCGAGGCGCTGAAGTCGCCGGCCTTCTACGTCGGCGCGCTCGGCTCGCGCGGCAACACCGCCAAGCGCAAGGAGCGGCTGGCGCTGTTCGACCTGGCGCCGGCCGAGATCGACCGCCTGCACGGGCCGGTCGGGCTCGACCTGGGCGCGAAGACGCCGGCCGAGATCGCGGTGTCGATCGCGGCCGAGATCGTCGCCGTGCGCAACGGCGTCGCGCTGGCGCAGAAGAAGCTCGGCTCGGCGATGCCGGCGGCCGGCGACACGGCCGCGGTCTGCGGCCGCTGAAGCCGCCGGGGCGGCGCCGGAATCGGGGCGCGGTGCGGGCCCGC
>JAFLDG010000189.1 GCA_017302495.1 Burkholderiales bacterium | reverse complement strand
GCAGGCCCTGGCGCGCGCGCGCGACGCCGCCGAGGCCGCGAACCGGGCGAAGAGCGCGTTCCTCGCCACCACCAGCCACGAACTGCGCACGCCGCTCGGCCATCTGCTCGGCCTGGCGCGCCTGGCCGCGGCGCCGCGGGCCGAGCCGGCGGCGCGCGACGCGCACCTGGTGCAGATCGTCGAGACCGCGCAGGCGCTGTCGGCGATCATCGGCGACATCCTCGACCTGTCGAAGATCGAGGCCGGCCGGCTCGAGCTGGACCCGGCGCCGTTCGACCTCGGCGCGATGCTGGCGGCGCTGCAGCGCGACTACCAGGCGCTGGCCGAGCCCCGCGGCCTGACGCTGCGCCTGGAGCCCGGCGCCGGCGCGACCGGAACGGTGCGCGGCGACGAGCTGCGCGTGCGCCAGATCCTCAGCAACTACCTGAGCAACGCGCTGAAGTTCACCGAGGCCGGCAGCGTGCGGCTGAAGGCCTGGCGGCTCGACGGCGAGCGCGTGCGCTTCGAGGTGCACGACAGCGGCCCCGGCATCGACAAGCCGACGCAGGCGCGCCTGTTCGCGCCGTTCACGCAGGCCGACCAGTCGATCGCGCGCCGCTACGGCGGCACCGGGCTCGGGCTGTCGATCTGCCGCGAACTGGCCGATCTGATGGGCGGCTGCGTCGGCGTCAGCAGCCGCCCGGGCGAGGGCAGCTGCTTCTGGGCCGAACTGCCGCTGTCGCCCGCTGCCCCGCCGGCCGCGGCTGCCGACCCTTCCCGCCCATCCGCCTTGGCCGCCCCGGCCACGCACGCGACGCCGGTGGTCCCCGCGGCGGCCGCGGCCGCGGGCGCCGCCGGCGCGGCGCCGGACCGGGCGCCGCTGGCCGGCGCCTGCGTGCTGGTGGTCGACGACGACGCCACCAACCGGTTCCTCGCCGAAGCCTACATCCAGGGCTGGGGCGGCGAGGTCGAGCTCGCCGAAGGCGGCGAACAGGCGATCGCGAAGGTGCAGGCCGCGGTCCGCGCCGGCCGGCCCTACGACGTGGTGCTGATGGACGTGATGATGCCGGCCATGAGCGGCGAGGAAGCGACGCGCCGGCTGCGCCGCGACTTCGACGCGCGGACCCTGCCGATCGTCGCCTGGACTGCAGCCGCGCTGGCCACGGTCCGGGACGAGGCGCTGGCCGCCGGCATGAACGACTATGCGCTCAAGCCGATCCAGGAAGAGCAGCTGCGATCGACGCTGCAGCGCTGGATCGGTCAGCGCGGCGTGGGTCCGGCGGCGCCGGGGGCGCCGACCAGCAGCTCGAGCGGATAACGCCGGCCGGCGAGATGGTCCTGCACGCAGGACCACACCAGCGGGCTGCGGTGGCGCGGCCGGCTCGCTTCGATCTCCTGCGGCGTGAGCCAAAGCGTGCGCACGATGCCGGCATCGAGCGCGCGGCCGGCGACCGGCGCGCCCACCCGGCCGCGGAAGGCGAAGCGCAGGTAGGTGAGCGCGTCGCCGTCCCCCGGGAGCCGCGCCAGGTACACCCCGAGCAGCGCGTCGGCCTCGAAGCGGCAGGCGGTTTCCTCCAGCACCTCGCGCCGCACCGCCTGCAGCAGCGTCTCGCCCGGCTCGAGGTGGCCGGCGGGGTTGTTCAGCCGCAGGCCGTCGCCGGTGTGTTCCTCGACCAGCAGGAAGCGGCCTTCGCGCTCGACGACCGCGGCCACGGTGACGTTGGGACGGAAGCGCTCGGTGGCCATCGCGCGCCGATGGTAGCCGGCGCCGGCCGGGTCTTGTGATAGCTTCGCGCGCCTGCGCCGGACCATCCCCGGCCCGGCACGATCCGGCGAATCCCGCGAGGAGAACAATCATGCGCATCGGTGTCCCGAAGGAAACGGCGGAAGGCGAAAGGCGCGTCGCGACCGTGCCCGACGTGGTCGGCAAGCTCGTCAAGCTGGGGTTCGGCGTGGCGGTGGAAAGCGGCGCCGGCGACGCCGCGAACTTCGCCGACGACACCTACCGCGAGGCCGGCGCCGACGTGCTGCCGACCGCGGCCGAGCTGTGGGCCACGTCGGACATCGTCTTCAAGGTGCGCCCGCCGAGCCCGGCGGAAGTGGGACTGATGCGCGAGGGCGGCACGCTGATCGGCTTCGTCTGGCCGGCGCAGAACCCGGAGCTGATGCAGCAGCTGGCCGCGAAGCGCGCAACCGTGCTCGCGATCGATTCGCTGCCGCGGCAGCTGAGCCGGGCGCAGAAGATGGACGCGCTGACCTCGATGGCCGGCGTCAGCGGCTACCGCGCGGTGATCGAGGCCGCCAATGCCTTCGGCCGCTTCTTCAACGGCCAGGTCACGGCCGCCGGCAAGATCCCGCCGGCCAAGGTGTTCATCGCCGGCGCCGGCGTCGCCGGCCTGGCGGCGATCGGCACCGCCGCCAACCTGGGCGCGATCGTGCGTGCCAACGACACCCGCGCCGAGGTCGCCGACCAGGTGGTGTCGCTCGGCGGCGAGTTCGTCAAGGTCGACTACGAGGAGGAAGGCTCCGGCGGCGGCGGCTACGCCAAGGTGATGAGCGAAGGCTTCCAGGCCGCGCAGCGCGCGATGTACGCGCAGCAGGCCAAGGAGTGCGACATCATCATCACCACCGCGCTGATCCCGGGCAAGCCGGCGCCGCGGCTGATCACCGCCGAGATGGTGCGCAGCATGAAGCCCGGCAGCGTGATCGTCGACATGGCGGCCGAGCAGGGCGGCAACTGCGAGCTGACCGTGCCCGGCGAGGCCGTGGTGCGCCACGGCGTGACCATCGTCGGCTACACCGACCTGGCGAGCCGGCTGGCGAAGCAGTCGTCGACGCTGTACTCGAACAACCTGCTGCGCCTGACCGAGGAGCTGTGCAAGACCAAGGACGGCGTGATCGACGTCAACATGGACGACGACGCGATCCGCGGCCTGACCGTGATCAGGCAGGGCGAGGTCACCTGGCCGCCGCCGCCGCTGAAGCTGCCGGCGCCGCCGCCGAAGCCGGCGGCGGCCGCCGCGGTGCCGGCCAAGAAGGGCCACGGCCACGGCGCCGGCGAGCCGATGTCGGCGAAGGCGCTGGCCACGGTCTTCGGCCTGGGCGCGATCGCGTTCGCGCTGGTCGGGCTGTACGCGCCGGCGTCGTTCCTGGCGCACTTCGTCGTGTTCGTGCTCGCCTGCTTCGTCGGCTACATGGTGATCTGGAACGTGACGCCGTCGCTGCACACGCCGCTGATGAGCGTGACGAACGCGATCTCGTCGATCATCGCGATCGGCGCGCTGGTGCAGATCGCGCCGCCGCTGGACGGGGCCGGCGCCGACCGGCCGTCGGGGCTGATCCTCGGCCTGGCGGTGTTCGCCCTCGCGCTCACCGCGATCAACATGTTCGGCGGCTTCGCGGTCACGCGGCGCATGCTGGCGATGTTCCGCAAGTGAGGAGCCGGACATGAGTGCAGGCCTCGCCACCGTCGCCTACATCGGCGCCACCATCCTCTTCATCCTCAGCCTCGGCGGGCTGTCGAACCCCGAGACCGCGCGCCGCGGCAACCTGTTCGGCATCGTCGGCATGACGATCGCGGTGCTGGCCACCGTGCTCGGGCCGCGCGTCACGCCGGCCGGCTACGGCTGGATCGTCGGCGCGCTGGTCGTCGGCGGCGCCATCGGCCTCTTCGCCGCGAAGAAGGTGCAGATGACGCAGATGCCCGAGCTGGTCGCGCTGATGCACAGCCTGGTCGGCCTGGCCGCGTGCCTGGTCGGCTTCGCCAGCTACATCGACACTTCGGTGCAGTACAGCGGCGCGGAGAAGACGATCCACGAGGCCGAGATCTACATCGGCATCCTGATCGGCGCCGTGACCTTCTCCGGCTCGGTGATCGCGTTCGGCAAGCTGTCGGGCAAGATCGGCGGCAAGCCGCTGCTGCTGCCGGCGCGGCACTGGCTCAACCTGGCCGGGCTGCTGGTCGTGATCTGGTTCGGCCGCGAGTTCCTGAACGCGCACGGCGTCGCGGCCGGCATGACCCCGCTGCTCGTGATGACCGTGATCGCGCTGCTGTTCGGCGTGCACATGGTCATGGCCATCGGCGGCGCCGACATGCCGGTGGTGGTGTCGATGCTGAACAGCTACTCGGGCTGGGCGGCGGCGGCCACCGGCTTCATGCTCAGCAACGACCTGCTGATCGTCGTCGGCGCGCTCGTCGGCTCGTCGGGTGCGATCCTGAGCTACATCATGTGCCGGGCGATGAACCGCAACTTCATCAGCGTGATCGCCGGCGGCTTCGGCACCGGCGGCGGCACGCCCGCGGCCGCGGCCGGGGCGCAGCCGGCCGGCGAGGTGGTGCCGGTGAGCGCGGTCGAGACCGCCGAGATGCTGCGCGAGGCGAAGAACGTGATCATCGTGCCCGGCTACGGCATGGCGGTGGCGCAGGCGCAGCACACGGTGTTCGAGATCACCAAGCACCTGCGCGAGAAGGGCGTGAACGTGCGCTTCGGCATCCACCCGGTGGCCGGCCGCATGCCGGGGCACATGAACGTGCTGCTCGCCGAGGCCAAGGTGCCGTACGACATCGTGCTCGAGCTGGACGAGATCAACGAGGACTTCCCGGACACCGACGTGTCGATGGTCATCGGCGCGAACGACATCGTCAACCCGGCGGCGCAGGACGACCCGGCGAGCCCGATCGCCGGCATGCCGGTGCTGGAAGTCTGGAAGGCGCGGCACTCGATCGTGATGAAGCGCAGCATGGCCAGCGGCTACGCCGGCGTCGACAACCCGCTCTTCTACAAGGACAACAACCGCATGCTCTTCGGCGACGCGAAGAAGATGCTCGACGAGGTGCTGGTGGCGTTGAAGACCTGAATCGCGCTTGACCCTGCTCAAGCTTCGGTCAAACAGCCCTCGAAGCTGCGGGTAAGTACGCAGCTGCGCGCGCCCCTCGCGGAGTAGCTTTTTCCGGGCACGGCGTCGGCCGATGCGAGGAGGGTGACGGCGATGAAGCTTCGTCTTCGGGCGCTTCACGGGCTGCGTCGAACGAGCCTGGTTTTGGCGGCAGCGCTGGCCCTGGCCCCGGCCGCGCAGGCGGACGAGAGCTTCCCGTGCAAGGTCAAGGACGTGACGGTCTTCTCCGGCCGGATCCACGTGCGCTGCACGACGATGACGGCCGCCGGGATCTACTTCTTCGCGCTGCCGACCTCGAACGGCGTGCAGGCCAACCGGCTGCTGACGATCGGCTCGACGGCGCTCGTCTCCGGGCGCAAGTTCGTCGCGATCTACGATCCCGGCGACACCAGCGGCGCGGCCTGGGGCTGCCAGGCGAACGACTGCCGCGCGCTGCTCGGCTTCGCGATCGAATAGGCGGCACGCCATGCGGCGAGACCGGCTCCGGGGCGCGCCACTCGCGCGCGCAGCGCTGGCGGTGCTGCTCGCCGCGGCCGCGCTGCCCGCGGCATCGTTGTACCGCGACGGCGATGTCTGGCCGGTGTCGGCCGACGGCATCACGCGCATCCCGGTCTGCTTCATCTACGGCGGCGCGAATCCGCTGCCCTGGAACGAGGAGTCGCGGCAGCGCGCGCTGATCAAGGACACGCTGCAGGCCGGCTGGCAGCGCTGGACGAAGATCGAGTTCGGCGGCTACGCCGCCTGCAGCGACCCGCCGGCCAACGCGACGCTCGCCATCGAACTGCGGCCCGGCGAGGTGGGCGGGGCGGGCGACATCCCGAACCAGGAGATCCACCTGTCCGGCCATCGCGGCTTCCAGGGGCTGCGCACGCCGACCTACGGCTGGATGCAGTTGCAGGGCACGACGGACTTCCGGGCGCGTGCGGTGATCACGCACGAGGTCGGGCACGCACTCTCGTTCGAGCACGAGCAGAACCGCCCCGACGCCTACGCCGAGGGCGTGTGCCCCGCGGGCGACGGGCTGCTCGACGGGGGCGTCCTGACGGCCTACGACGACATCGCGATCATGAGCTACTGCAGCCCGGGCAAGCTGCCGTCGCTGACCGACATCCGCGGCGCGCAGACGCTGTACGGCACCTCGGCGGCCGGGCGCTGGCTGCCGGCGCTGCCGGCGCTCGCCCACCTGCCGCTGCTGTAGCGGGGCAAGACGTGGTCCCGGTCCGCGCCGCGCTCGCCCTAGCCGCCGCCTGCGGCTGGGCGGCCCCGGTCGGCGCGGCAACGGCCACCTACCACTGCCTGCCGATCAACGTGACGGAGCGCAGCGCGGCGCTGATCGTCAGCTGCGCGGAGCCGTCGCCGCTCGAGGGCGGCTACCCGTGGGACGGCGCGGCCCGCATCAGCCGCTTCGGCGTCGACAAGAACGACGCGACCGGCTTCGCGGCGCGCTTTCTGGACCTGGCGCAGACCGCGCTCGTGGCCGGCGCCGTGCTGCGGGTGCAATACACCGCCGGCCAGACGAGCAAGAACCCGCCCGGCTGCGAGGCGCACGATTGCCGCCGCCCGACCATCTTCGGGCTGCTCGCCCCCGACCCGGCCGTGCGCATCCCCTACGCCCGCTGGCCGGGCAACAAGAACACCACGATCGCCGCCGGCGAGTGGCAACACTACGGCCCGTTCTCGATCAGCACGATCCGTCGGCTGGTGGTAAAGCTGACCGGCAGCGGCAACGCCGATCTGTACCTGCAGCGCGACCAGCCGGTCACGCCCGACGGTCACGTCTGCCGGCCCGCCAAACCCGACTCGAACGAGACCTGCCAGCGTGTCGTCGATCCGCCGGACCAAGGGGCGACGTTCTACGTCGCGGTCAAGGGCGTGGCGGCGAGCAGCACCTACAAGCTCTCGGTGGCGATCCAGCTGCGGTGACGGTCCGCCGCAGTGGCATGCCAGCGCGCGCGACGGCGCCCGGGCGGGCGCCGTCTGCATCCACCGGCGCGGCAGGGGAAGGGCCCGCGCGGCCTGCGGCCCGGCCAGCGCCGGCCGCGCCTCAGTTCATGTAGGCCCTTGCTTCCTCGCCCGGATCGGGCAGCCCGGCGACGAACCAGAGGCTGCGGCAGTTCCGGAACAGGCGGTGGGCCGCCCGCGGGTCGAGCTGCACCGACCGGCACACCAGGCGCATCACCGGCAAGGCGCCGAGCCTGAAGTAGCGCTCGCGCACCCGATCGATGACCTGCCAGTGCAGGGCGCCGAGGCCGTCGATACCCTCGAGCAGCGCGAGCTGCTCGGCCAGCGCGGGCGTCCAGGCCCGCGGATCGGCGAGGAAACCGGCCGCGTCGAACGCGATCGGTGCGTGCGGGGCGGCGGGGCGTGCAGTGGCGGCTTCGGCGATCATGGCTCAGGGTTCGGTGGTCTCGGCGCGCGTGCCGAAGCGGCGATGTTGGCGCGCCGGCGCCGAAAGCGGAAATGGTCAGTCGTCATGAACTCATCACCGGACGTCATAAGCCCTCGCGTGTCGAGCCCGACCGCGCCCGCAGCCGGCGCCGGAACGGGCGCCGAGGCGCGCGGCCGGCACGGCAGGCCGGCAGCCCCATCCAGGGGCGCGCGGCGGCGACGTTGCGCCGTCGAAGCGCAGCGAATGCGACCGGCACTCGGCGTCGCGGGCGCCCGGCATCCCCTTCGCCGCAGCGGCGCGCCGCGGGGGCCGGTTGTAAGCGCGCCGGCCTCGCCGCCGACCCAGTGCCATGAAGGCCGCCGCCCTCCTCTTGTCGATCGCCGCCCTGCCGCTGCCGGCTGCCGCCGTCACCTGCGAGCGCAGCGCCGCGGCGCGCCCGCCGCTGGTCGTCGAGCTGTACACCTCGGAAGGCTGCAGTTCCTGCCCGCCGGCCGATCGCTGGCTGTCGACGCTGAAGGGGCGCGAGGACGTGCTGCCGCTGGCTTTCCATGTCGGCTACTGGGACCGGCTGGGCTGGGTCGACCGTTTCGCGACGCAAGCGACCACCGCGCGCCAGTACGCGCTGGCGCGCGCGCTCGGCGCGTCGAACGTCTACACGCCGCAGGTCGTGGTCCAGGGCCGCGACTGGCGGCGCTTTCATACCGCCGTGCGGCTACTGGCAGAGCAACCGCAGGATGCACGCGATGCCGCGCTCAAGGCCCTGGCGCCCGCGGGCGATTGACCTCAACCGCGCAGCGACTCGATCAGGTCGATGTACTGCTGCCTGGCGGCGTCGCCCTCGGTGCCCTTGAGCTTTTCCCAGGCGTCCCATTTGGCGCGGCCGACGATGTCGGAGAAGCTGGGCTTCTTCTCATCGTTGTCACCGGCGGTGGCCTGCTTGTACAGGGCGTAGATCTTCAGCAGCGTGGCGTTGTCGGGGCGCTCGGTGAGCAGCTTGGAGTTG
>JAFLDG010000188.1 GCA_017302495.1 Burkholderiales bacterium | reverse complement strand
TCGGCGTCGACCGCGTCGGCGGCGCGCTGCAGGTCGGCCAGCCCGCGCGGCTTCGGGATCATCAGGTACGCGACGCGGGCGCCGGCGCCGTGCACCACCGTCTGCAACACGCGCTCGAACGCCGGATGCTCGACCGGCTGCAGCCGGATGCCGACGCGGCCGAAACGGTTGGCCGCCGAGTTGACCAGCTCGACCATCAGCTGCGCATGCTCGAGTTCGCCGCCGACCGGGGCGCCATCCTCGCCGTCGAGCGTGACGTCGAACACCGGTCCGAGCTCGGCCTGCAGCTCGAGGCTCTTGCGCATGCGCGCCTCGACGCCGCTGTAGTGGTCGCACACCGGCAGGTCCGGCGCGGCGTCGCCGTCTGCGAACAGCGCCTCGCGCGGGCCCGGCAGCGCGCGCGGCGCGACGCTGCCCGGGCCGGGGGCGGGCGACCGGGGCGGCGTGCTCACCGGACCACCCTTCGCGCTGCGCGCTTCGGGATGAGCGCTCGGGAGCGGCCCATCGCGCTCACGGCCGGATCAGAGCAGGTGCTTGACGCCGTCCTGCTCGCCGGTCAGCTCGGCCAGCGTCTTGTTGATGCATTCCTGGCTGAAGGCGTCGATCGGCAGGCCCTCGACGATCTTGTACTCGCCGCCGGCACAGGTGACCGGGTAGCCGAACACGATGTCCTTCGGAATGCCGTACTCGCCGTTGCTCGGGACGCCCATCGTCACCCACTCGCCGTTCGTGCCGAGCGCCCAGTCGCGCATGTGGTCGATCGCGGCGTTGGCGGCCGACGCCGCCGACGACAGGCCGCGCGCGGCGATGATCGCGGCGCCGCGCTTGCCGACGGTGGGCAGGAACACGTCGCGATTCCAGGCTTCGTCGGCGATCATGTCCTTGACCGACGCGCCGTCGATGGTCGCGAAGCGGTAGTCGGCGTACATCGTCGGCGAGTGGTTGCCCCAGACCGCGAGCTTGCGGATCGACGCCACGTCCTTGCCGGTCTTGGCGGCGAGCTGGCTCGCCGCGCGGTTGTGGTCCAGCCGCAGCATCGCGGTGAAGTTCTTGCGCGGCAGGCTCGGCGCGCTCTTCATCGCGATGTGGGCGTTGGTGTTGGCCGGGTTGCCGACGACCAGCACGCGCACGTCGCGGTTCGCCACCTTGTCCAGCGCCTTGCCCTGCGCGGTGAAGATCTGCGCGTTCGCGGCGAGCAGGTCGGCACGCTCCATGCCGGGGCCGCGCGGGCGGGCGCCGACGAGCAGCGCGTACTGCGTGTCCTTGAACGCGGTCTCGGGCGAGCTGTGCGCCTCCATCCCAGCCAGCAGCGGGAACGCGCAGTCCTCCAACTCCATCATCACGCCCTTGAGCGCGTTCTGCGCCTTCTCGTCCGGGATCTCGAGCAGCTGCAGGATCACCGGCTGGTCCTTGCCGAGCATCTCGCCGGAGGCGATGCGGAACAGCAGGGCATAACCGATCTGGCCGGCGGCGCCGGTGACGGCGACGCGGACGGGCTTCTTGCTCATGGCGGGACTCCGTGGGTGGGGGGTGGGGCGACGCGGGGCGGCGGGGCGACGCGCAGTGTAAGGACGGCGCGCGCCGCTGTCTAAGGGTTGACCCGAAGCATAGCTCAGTCTTCTGTCTTATAAATGACATAGATTGACGGAGCGATGGACCCGCCGCCGGGGCTGTGCTGCAATCGCGCGATGCCCGACGCGAAGCCGCCCGCCGCCGGCGGTGCCGATGCCGCCGCGCCCGCGGCGCCGGCCTTCAGCCCGTTGTACCAGCAGATCCAGGCGCTGCTGACGCGCAGCCTGACGCTCGGCGAATGGAAGCCGGGCGAGGCGCTGCCGAGCGAGCCGGAGCTGGCGCAGCGCTTCAAGGTCAGCCAGGGCACGGTGCGCAAGGCGCTCGATGCGCTCGCCGCCGCCGGCGTGCTCGTCCGCCGCCAGGGCCGCGGCACTTTCGTCGCGACCCATGCCGAGGCGCAGGTGCAGTACCGCTTCCTGCGCCTGATGCCTGACCAGGGCGTGCGCGAGGCGATGCGCCGCCGCTTCCTCGACTGCCGCCGCCAGCGGGCGCCGGCCGAAGTCGCGCGCGCGCTCGGCCTGGGCGGCGGCGACAGCGTGCTGCAGATCCGGCGCCTGCTGCTCGCGGGCGAGGCGCCGGTGGTGCTCGACGACATCTGGCTGCCGGCGCGGCTGTTCAAGGGGCTCACCGCCGAGCGCCTGGCGGCCTACCGCGGGCCGATGTACGGCCTGTTCGAGGCGGAGTTCGGCGTGCAGATGATCCGCGCCGACGAGAAGATCCGCGCCGTGGCGGCGCGCGCCGACGAGGCCGCGCTGCTCGGCGTGGCCGAAGGCAGCCCGCTGCTGCTCGTCGAACGGCTGTCGTTCACCTACGGCGGCCGGCCGGTGGAGCTGCGGCGCGGCCTGTACCACACCGCCTCGCACTACTACCGCAACGAGTTGAACTGATGGGCCGCGCCGGCATGCCGGGGCCTGTCTCGCGGCATGCGCATGCACATCGCGCCGCGCCAAGCTTTCTGTAAGGACACGGCGCTGCAATAGAATCTTCCCGGCTCGACGGTACCCGTACCGTCGAGCGGCGATCCCGAGGACACAAGATGGCAGAAACGGTCAAAGCGCGCCCCGTCTACCGCAACATCCACGTCTCGCAGATCGTCGCCTACCGGCTGCCGCCCGCCGGCATCGTCTCGATCCTGCATCGCATCAGCGGCGCGCTGATGTTCGTGCTGCTGCCCTTCGTGATCTGGCTGTTCGACTCCAGCGTGTCGAGCGAGATCTCCTTCGACCGTTTCCGCAGCGCCTTCCTCGGCGGCCTCGGCTTCGTGCCGGCCTGGTTCGTCAAGCTCGTGTGCCTGGGCCTGATCTGGGCCTACCTGCACCACCTGATCGCCGGCGTGCGCCACCTGTGGATGGACATGACGCACCAGATGAGCAAGGAGCAGGGCCACCGCAGCGCGGTGATCACGCTGGCGCTGAGCCTGCTGCTGACGCTGGCGCTGGGTGCGAAGCTGTTCGGTCTGTACTGAAGGGGCGAGGACGATGGCCGGAACCTACGGATCGAAGCGCCTGGTCGTCGGCGCGCACTACGGCTCGCGCGACTGGCTGGTGCAGCGCGTGACCGCGGCGCTGATGGCGCTGTTCACGCTGGCGCTGGTTGTGCAACTGCTGCTGCCGGGCGAACTCGGCTACGACCGCTGGGCCGGCATCTTCGCCAGCCAGTGGATGAAGGTTCTGAGCTTCGTCGTGATCGTCTCGCTCGCCTGGCACGCCTGGGTCGGCATGCGCGACATCTGGATGGACTACGTCAAGCCGGTGGGCGTGCGCCTGCTGCTGCAGGTGTTCACGATCGTCTGGCTCGTCGGCTGCGCCGGCTGGGCCGTGCAGGTTCTCTGGAGGCTCTGAGGCCATGGCTGCGGGTTCGATTTCGAGGCGCCGGTTCGACGTCGTGATCGTCGGCGCGGGCGGTTCGGGCATGCAGGCGTCGCTGCGGCTGGCGCAGGCCGGGCTGAACGTCGCGGTGCTGACCAAGGTGTTCCCGACGCGCTCGCACACGGTGGCGGCGCAGGGGGGCATCGGCGCCAGCCTGGGCAACATGTCCGAGGACAACTGGCACTACCACTTCTACGACACCGTCAAGGGCAGCGACTGGCTCGGTGACCAGGACGCGATCGAGTTCATGTGCCGCGAGGCGCCGAAGGTCGTGTACGAGCTCGAGCACTTCGGCATGCCCTTCGACCGCAACCCGGACGGCACGATCTACCAGCGCCCCTTCGGCGGCCACACCGCGAACTACGGCGAGAAGCCGGTGCAGCGCGCCTGCGCCGCGGCCGACCGCACCGGCCACGCGATGCTGCACACGCTTTACCAGCAGAACGTGAAGGCGCGCACGCAGTTCTTCGTCGAGTGGATGGCGCTGGACCTGATCCGCGACGCCGACGGCGACGTGCTCGGCGTCACCGCGCTCGAGATGGAGACCGGCGAGGTCCACATCCTCGAGGGCAAGGTCACGCTGTTCGCCACCGGCGGCGCGGGGCGCATCTACGCGGCCAGCACGAACGCGTTCATCAACACCGGCGACGGCCTCGGCATGGCGGCGCGCGCCGGCATCCCGCTGCAGGATCTGGAGTTCTGGCAGTTCCACCCGACCGGCGTGCACAACGCCGGCGTGCTGCTGACCGAAGGCTGCCGCGGCGAAGGCGCGATCCTGCGCAACGTGCACGGCGAGCGCTTCATGGAGCGCTACGCGCCGACGCTGAAGGACCTGGCGCCGCGCGACTTCGTCAGCCGCTGCATGGACCAGGAGATCAAGGAAGGTCGGGGCTGCGGTCCGAACAAGGACTACATCAACCTCGACATGACGCACCTCGGCGCCGACACGATCCTGAAGCGGCTGCCGAGCGTGTTCGAGATCGGCCACAACTTCGCCAACGTCGACATCACGAAGGAGCCGATTCCCGTGGTGCCGACGATCCACTACCAGATGGGCGGCATCCCGACCAACATCCACGGCCAGGTCGTCGCGCCCAAGGGTGGCGAGCCGAACGTCGTGATCCAGGGCCTGTACGCGGTCGGCGAGTGCGCCTGCGTCAGCGTGCACGGCGCGAACCGCCTCGGCACGAATTCGCTGCTCGACCTGCTGGTGTTCGGGCGCGCCGCCGGGCTGCACATCGCCGAGCAGGTGCGCAAGGCGGGCAGCCACAAGCCGCTGCCGGCCGACGCCGGCGAGGCCGCGCTCGCGCGGATCGCCAAGCTCGAAGCGGGTTCCGGCGAGTACGCGCAGGACGTGGCGAACGACATCCGCGCGACGATGCAGCAGCACGCCGGGGTGTTCCGCACCCAGGCGAGCATGGACGAGGGCGTGGCGAAGATCGAGGCCCTGGCCGAGCGCGTGAAGGCGATCGGCCTGAAGGACCGCAGCAAGGTGTTCAACACCGCCCGCGTCGAGGCGCTGGAGGTCGAGAACCTGATCGAGGCGGCGCGCGCGACGATGGTCTCGGCGGCCGCGCGCCACGAGTGCCGCGGCGCGCACACGGTCAAGGACTACGAGCGCGGCGCCGACGACCCCGACTGCCCGCTCGGCCGCAACGACCGCGAGTGGATGAAGCACACGCTGTGGTATTCCGACGGCAGCCGGCTCGAGTACAAGCCGGTCAAGCTCGAGCCGCTCAGCGTCGAGAGCGTCCCGCCGAAGGTGCGCACGTTCTGATCGAAACCCGGACCCTCATTTGCCATGGCCAAACGCAGCTTCCAGATCTATCGCTACGACCCCGACAAGGACGAGCGGCCGGCGATGCAGACGCTCGAGGTCGAACTCGACGGCAGCGAGCGCATGCTGCTCGACGCGCTGATCAAGCTGAAGGCGGTCGACCCGACCCTGAGCTTCCGGCGCAGCTGCCGCGAAGGCGTCTGCGGCTCGGACGCGATGAACATCAACGGCAAGAACGGCCTGGCCTGCCTGACCAACCTGCGCACGCTGCCGGGCACGATCGTGCTCAAGCCGCTGCCGGGGCTGCCGGTGGTGCGCGACCTGATCGTCGACATGACGCAGTTCTTCGCGCAGTACCACTCGATCAAGCCGTACCTGGTGAACGACACGCCGCCGCCCGAGAAGGAGCGGCTGCAGTCGCCCGAGGAGCGCGAGGAGCTGAACGGCCTGTACGAGTGCATCCTGTGCGCCAGCTGCTCGACCAGCTGCCCGAGCTTCTGGTGGAACCCCGACAAGTACGTCGGCCCGGCGGGGCTGCTGCAGGCCTACCGCTTCGTCGCCGACAGCCGCGACGAGGCCACCGCCGAACGGCTGGACAACCTCGAGGATCCGTATCGGCTGTTCCGCTGCCACACGATCATGAACTGCGTCGACGTCTGCCCGAAGGGGCTGAACCCGGCCAAGGCGATCAGCAAGCTCAAGGAGATGATCGTCCGGCGCACGGTCTGAGCGCTGCCTCGCGGGACCGGCTCCGCGCCGGTGCGCCCCGGTCAGCCACACGCAAGTGATTCGATGGAGACTGCGCTCGATCCTGCGACGCTGGGCCGGCTGAAGTGGTCGTGCCGCCGGGGCCTGCTGGAGAACGACCTGTTCATCCAGCGCTTCTTCGAGCGGCACGGCGATGGCCTCGCCGGCCGCCACGCCCGGGGTCTGGCATGGCTGATGCACCTGTCCGACAATGATCTGCTCGATCTGCTGCTGCGCCGCACCGAGTTGCCTGCCGGGCTGGAGCAGCCTGAGGTGGCGGAGGTGCTGGCGATGATGCGCAACCCGCCGATCGAACTTCCAAGCGAAGGAAACGCACGATGATGTCCCTGTCCGATGTCAAAGCCACGCTGTCGTTCTCGGATGGCGCGCCGACGATGGAACTGCCGATCTACAAGGGCAGCATCGGCCCGGACGTGATCGACATCCGCAAGCTGTACGCGCAGACCGGCAAGTTCACCTACGACCCGGGCTTCCTGTCGACGGCGTCGTGCAACTCGACGATCACCTACATCGACGGCGACAAGGGCGAGCTGCTGTACCGCGGCTACCCGATCGAGCAGCTCGCGACGCAGTGCGACTTCCTCGACACCTGCTACCTGCTGCTGTACGGCGAGCTGCCGAACGCGACCCAGCAGAAGGATTTCCACAAGCTCGTCAACAGCCACACGATGGTGAACGAGCAGATGCAGTTCTTCCTGCGCGGCTTCCGCCGCGACGCGCACCCGATGGCGGTGATGACCGGGCTGGTCGGCGCGCTGTCGGCCTTCTATCACGACTCCACCGACATCAACAACCCGCGCCATCGCGAGATCGCCGCGATCCGGCTGATCGCGAAGATGCCGACGCTGGTGGCGATGGCCTACAAGTACGGCATCGGCCAGCCGTACATGTACCCGCGCAACGAGCTGTCCTATGCCGGCAACTTCATGCGCATGATGTTCGCCACGCCGTGCGAGGACTACGTGCCGAACGACGTGCTCGTGCGCGCGCTCGACCGGATCTTCATCCTGCACGCCGACCACGAGCAGAACGCGTCGACCTCGACGGTGCGGCTGTGCGGCAGCTCGGGCACCAACCCGTTCGCCGCGATCGCCGCCGGTGTCGCCTGCCTGTGGGGCCCGGCGCACGGCGGTGCGAACGAGGCCGCGCTGAACATGCTCGAGGACATCCAGCGCGCGGGCGGCGTGGAGAAGATCGGCGAGTTCATCCGGCAGGTCAAGGACAAGAACTCCAGCATCAAGCTGATGGGCTTCGGCCACCGCGTCTACAAGAACTACGACCCGCGCGCCAAGCTGATGCGCGAGACCTGCCACGAGGTGCTCGGCGAACTCGGCCTGCACGACGACCCGCTGTTCAAGCTGGCGATGGCGCTGGAGAAGATCGCGCTCGAGGACGACTACTTCGTCAGCCGCAAGCTGTACCCGAACGTCGACTTCTACTCCGGCATCGTGCAGCGCGCGATCGGCATCCCGGTGAGCCTGTTCACGGCGATCTTCGCGCTCGCGCGCACGGTGGGCTGGATCGCGCAGCTGAACGAGATGATCGGCGACCCGGAGTACAAGATCGGCCGGCCGCGCCAGCTCTATTCCGGCGCGGACGCACGCACGGTCAAGCCGGTCGCGCAACGCGGATGAAGCGGCCGGTCCGGGGCGGGCGGGGCGCCCGGGCGGCGCTCCTGCGGGCGTCGGGGCTGGCCGTGGCGCTGCTGCTCGGCGGCTGCAACTCGCTCGTCGCGCAGAACCCGTGGTCGCCGATGAAGCCGGTGAATGCCGTGCGCCAGGGCCAGGATCCGAGGCTGATCCTGGGCGGATACGACGTGGTCGCCTATTTCACCGGCGCCGGCAGCATGCCCGGGCAGGCGCAGTTCCAGGCCCGCTACGAGCAGGTCGACCTGCGCTTCGCGAGCGCCGAGCACCGGGTGCTGTTCGAAGCGAACCCGCGCGCCTACCTGCCGGCCTACCACGGCTATTGCGCCGCGGCCATGCTCGGCGCGGTGCCTCGCCGGGCCGACCCGAAGGTCTTCGCGCTGCTCGACGGGCGGCTGTTCCTCTTCGCCGACGAGCCCGCGAAGGAGCGGTTCCTGCAGCATCCGGCGGCGAACGTGACCCGGGCCGACCGGCTCTGGCGCGAGCAGGTCGAGGGCCGCAACGCCGACTGGCAGCGCCTGAAGCGCTGGGCGGATCCGTTGCCGGCGGGGCCCGAGGCCGGTTGAGCCGGCGCCGGAGCGGCGGCGGCCGGGCGCGCGCCGCGCCGGGACGGCCCTAGTCGGTGGAGGCCGCTCGGCCGCTGGCGAAGTGGGCCAGCATCAGCCGGCGC
>JAFLDG010000187.1 GCA_017302495.1 Burkholderiales bacterium | reverse complement strand
CGAGGAGTTCGATGCGCTCGGTACCATCCGCCGCGGCGAGCACGTGACGGTCGTGTACCGGCAGCGCAGCACGAAGAAGCCGGGCGAGTGGCTCGGCCGGCTCGTGCTCGGCGTCGAGGACGGCCAGCTCAGGATCTTCGGTGCCTCCATCTTCTGAACCCTGGGTCGGAACCTGACGTGAGCGAAGCCATCGCCGCCGGCAAGTTCGTCGAGCTGAGCTACCGGGTGACCGACGGCAGGACCGGGCATGTCCTGACCCGGGTCGAGTTCCCGCTCGGCTACGTGCACGGCCACAACGAGATCCTGGCGCCTTCGGTCCACGCCCGGCTCGAGGGCAAGTCGGCCGGCGACGTCGTCGAAGTGGCGATCGACGGCAACCAGATCTTCGGCCCCCGGGACGAGTCGCTGGTCTTCACCGATCACATCGACAACGTGCCCGAGGAGTACCGGCAGGTCGGCACCTCGATCCTGATGGAGAACGATCGCGGCCAGACCCGCAGCTTCCTCGTCACCCACCTGGACGACGAAACGCTGACGGTCGACGGCAACAACCCGCTCTGTGGCCGCCAGGTCGTCTTCAGGCTCGAAATCCTGACCGTGCGCGACGCGACCCAGGACGAGATCCGGGCGGGCGGCGCGGCCGGCCCGGGCGCCGGGGTCGACCCCGCACGCCTGCGGCCGCTCTGAGCGGCGCCACCGGATGGCAGCGAACGGTAGAAGCAGGCTCACCCACCCACCAACGGCCACGAAAGGCGACTGATGAGCGAGCACAAACCCCCACCCGCGAAGGTTCCGGACGGCGTCACCCGCTACCTGACGACCCGGCAGATGGCGGCGAACGAAAAGGGCTTCGTCGGCTTCGAGACGATCTGGAAGCCGTTCCAGAAGGAAGTCGAATACAAGACGCCGAAGAAGCCGTAGCGGGCCGGCCGCGCGTCATCGCTGCGCGTCATATGCACATGCGAAGTCCGTTTGAAGCGGGCGCCGGGTTGGCGGCAAAATGCGCCCCTCCCGGACGCGAGGCGCGCGATGGAACAGTTGCACCCGAAGCAGGCCCACGAGCTCGTCCAGAGCAATCCGAACACGCTGCTGATCGACTGCCGCACGGAAGTCGAGTTCTTCTACGTCGGCCACCCGGTCGATGCGATCAACATCGAGTGGAACACCGCGCCCGACTTCGAGCTGAACCCGCATTTCGCGGACCAGGTGCTGCGCATGGCCGGGCGCAAGGACCGGCCGATCATCCTGATCTGCCGCAGCGGCAAGCGGTCGGTCGACGCCGCGCTCGAGCTCGAGAAGCACGGCTTCACCCACGTGGCCAACGTACTCGAGGGCTTCGAGGGCGAACTCGACGCCGACCACCACCGCGGCAACCTCGGCGGCTGGCGCAAGCACGGCCTGCCCTGGCGGCAGGTCTGATCGCGCCTGCGGCCCGCTGCGCGGCGGCGGGCCGGGGAGGGGTCGGGCCGCGGTTCCATGCGCGCAACGGGCGCGCCGGAGCATGTCCCGTCGCCGCTTGGCGCCGGGCGCCGGCCCTCGCCATACCCCTCGCGGGTAGGGGGCGCTAACCCGAAGCGGGAGTAGACGCCTCTTCCGGACTTGCGCCTAATGCGCGCTCGGGCGGTTTCGTGCCGGCGGTTCGGTGCGGCTGCCGCGACGCACGCTGCGGCCGGCCTCGACGAGCACACGACCCATGGCGAACGCCCCGTTGCACGATCCCCTCGCCGACCCGCAGGCCCAGGCCGCGCACGAGGTGCGCAAGACCACCTGCTACATGTGCGCCTGCCGCTGCGGCATCCGGGTGCACCTGCGCGACGGCCAGGTCCGTTACATCGACGGCAACCCCGACCACCCGCTGAACCAGGGCGTGATCTGCGCGAAGGGCAGCTCGGGGATCATGAAGCAGTACTCGCCGGCGCGGCTGACGAGGCCGCTGAAGCGGCGCGAGGGCGCCGAGCGCGGTGCCGGCGACTTCGTCGAGATCGAGTGGGAGGAGGCCTTCGCCACGCTCGCCGAGCGGCTGGCGAAGATCCGCGCCACCGACCCGAAGCAGTTTGCACTCTTCACCGGGCGCGACCAGATGCAGGCCCTGACGGGACTGTTCGCGCGCCAGTTCGGCACACCCAACTACGCGGCGCACGGCGGCTTCTGCTCGGTGAACATGGCGGCCGGGCTGATCTACACGATCGGCGGCTCGTTCTGGGAGTTCGGCGGCCCGGATCTGGACCGCGCGAAGCTGTTCGTGATGATCGGCACCGCCGAGGACCACCACAGCAACCCGCTGAAGATCGCGATCAGCAAATTTAAGCGCGACGGCGGGCGCTTCGTCTCGATCAACCCGGTGCGCACCGGCTACTCGGCGATCGCCGACGAATGGGTGCCGATCCGCCCCGGCACCGACGGTGCGTTCCTGCTCGCGGTGATCCACGAGCTGATCGCCAAGGGCCTGTACGACCGCGAGTTCGTCGTCCAGTACACGAACGGCGGCGAACTGGTCAACCTCGACACCGCGCACGACGAGGTCGGCATGTTCGTGCGCACCGAGGTGCCGCAGGAAGAGGCCTGCTACGACCCGCAGAACAAGCTGTGGTGGGACCGGCACACGAACCAGGCCGTGCTCAGCCACGCGCCCGGTGCCGACCCGTTCCTGCTCGGCGCGTTCCGCCTGCCCGACGGCACGCCGGTCAAGCCGGCGTTCCAGCTGCTGCAGGAGCGGGTGCAGGACTACACGCCGGAGTGGGCGGCGCAGATCACCGGCATCCCGGCCGACACCATCCGCCGCCTCGCCTACGAGATGGGCATCACCGCGCGCGACCAGCGCATCGAGCTGCCGATCGCGTGGACCGACGCCTGGGGCCGGGAGCACGACACGGTCACCGGCAACCCGGTCGCGTTCCACGCGATGCGCGGGCTGGCGGCGCACAGCAACGGCTTCCAGACGATCCGCGCGTTGGGCGTGCTGATGTCGCTGCTCGGCACGATCGACCGCCCCGGGGGCTTCCGTCACAAGGCGCCGTTCCCGCGCCCGATCCCGCCCTGCGCGCGCACGCCGAACGACCCGCGTGCCGTCAAGCCGAACCACCCGCTCGACGGCACGCCGCTCGGCTGGCCGAGCGACCCCGACGACCTGTTCGTCAACGACGACGGCTCGCCGGTGCGCATCGACAAGGCGTTCTCGTGGGAATACCCGCTGTCGGTGCACGGGCTGATGCACAACGCCATCACCAACGCCTGGCGCGGCGACCCGTACCGCATCGACACGCTGCTGATCTTCATGGCCAACATGTCGTGGAACTCCACGATGAACACGGCCGAGGTGCGGAAGATGCTCAACGACCGCGACGAGAGCGGCGAGTACAAGATCCCGTTCCTCGTCGTCGCCGACGCCTTCCAGTCGGAGATGACGGCCTTCGCCGACCTGATCCTGCCCGACACCACCTACCTCGAGCGGCACGACGTGATGTCGATGCTCGACCGGCCGATCAGCGAGTTCAGCGGCCCGGTCGACGCGGTGCGCATCCCGGTCGTGCCGCCGACCGGCGACTGCAAGCCGTTCCAGGAGGTGCTGATCGAGCTGGGGTCCCGGCTGAAGCTGCCCACCTTCGTCACCAAGGACGGCGCCCGCAAGTACCGCGACTACCCGGACTTCATCGTCAACTGGGAGACCGAGCCCGGCAGCGGCATCGGCTTCCTGGCCGGCTGGCGCGGCAAGGGCGGCGAGAAGTTCTTAGTCGGCGAGCCGAACCCGAAGCAGTGGGAGATGTACGCGCAGCACGACTGCGTCTACCACCACGAGCTGCCGCGCAGCTACCAGTACATGCGCAACTGGAACCAGGGCTACCTCGAGTGGAGCCGCGCGAACCGCATCACGCGCTACGCCGAGCCGATCCTGATCCACCTGTACTCGGAGGTGCTGCAGCGCTTCCGCACCGCGGCGCAGGGCAAGGGGCTGACGCGCAAGCCGCCCGCGCACCTGAAAGCGCGCATCGAGACCTACTTCGACCCGCTGCCCTTCTTCTACGAGCCGCTGGAGGCGCAGGTCACCGACAGGCACAAGTACCCGCTGGCCGCGGTGACGCAGCGGCCGATGGCGATGTATCACTCGTGGGATTCGCAGAACGCCTGGCTGCGCCAGATCCACACCTACAACCTCTTGTACGTCAACACGCAGACCGCGCGTGCCGCGGGCATCGCCGACGGCGACTGGGTCTGGGTCGAGTCGCCCTGGGGCCGCGTCCGCTGCAAGGCGGCCCACTCGCAGGCGGTCGAGCCGGGCACGGTGTGGACCTGGAACGCGATCGGCAAGGCGCCGGGCGCCTGGAACCTCGAACCCGACGCCAACGAAGCGCGCGACGGCTTCCTGCTCAACCACGTCATCAGCGAGGAGCTGCCGGTGCGCGGCAGCGCCGAGCGCGTTTCCAACGCCGACCCGATCACCGGCCAGGCCGCCTGGTACGACGTGCGCGTTCGCCTCGTCAAGTGCGAGCCCGGCGAGCAAGCCGAGAGCGCGCCGCGCTTCCAGCCGATGCGGGCCTACCCCGGCATGCCGGAGCGCCCGCGCGAGATCGTTTCGCTGCAGCCGCTGGCCAACTCTTCGAAGAGCCGGTCGCGATGAGCCGCAAGCAGCTCGCGCTCGTCATCGACCTGAACGTCTGCGTCGGCTGCCATGCCTGCGTGACGAGCTGCAAGGAGTGGAACACGAGCGGCGCGGCCGGGCCGATGAGCGACCAGAACCCCTTCGGCGCCGACCCGAGCGGCACCTTCTTCAACCGCGTGCAGACCTTCGAGGTCGGCGAGTTCCCGCACACCGAGACGGTGCACTTCCCGAAGAGCTGCCTGCACTGCGAAGACCCGCCGTGCGTGCCGGTGTGCCCGACCGGGGCCTCGTACAAACGCGCCGAGGACGGCATCGTGCTCGTCGATTACGACAAGTGCATCGGCTGCAAGTACTGCAGCTGGGCCTGCCCGTACGGCGCGCGCGAGCTCGACGCGAACCAGAAGGTGATGAAGAAGTGCACGCTGTGCGTGGACCGCATCTACGACCAGTCGCTGCCCGAGGCCGACCGCAAGCCGGCCTGCGTGAAGGCCTGCCCGACCTCGGCCCGGCTGTTCGGCGACATCCACGACCCGGAGTCCGAAGTGTCGCGCGCGATCCGCGAGGAGGGCGGCTACGCGCTGATGCCCGAGTGGGGCACGCACCCGGCGAACCACTACCTGCCGCGGCGCAAGACGCGGATGCGCATCCACGCCGACGAACTGGTGCGCGCCGCCAACCCGCTCGCCGTCGAAGGCCACCTGCCGAAGCCGGCGCCCGACGCGGCGACGCTCGAGGACGCGAGCTTCTAGCGCCGCAGCCACGCAGCCCGCCCGACGTCCCCGCACTTCCCGATGAACCCCGCCTTCTCCGTCATTCTGCTGACCACGCTGATCGGCGCCGGCCAGGGCCTGTTCCTGGCGCTGGCGACGCTGCAGATCTACGCGCTCGCGGGCCTGCTGCCGCCGGCGCAAGGGCCGGCGCTGTTCGTCGCCGGCAGCGTGATCGCCTTCGGGCTGCTCGCCGCCGGCTTGTTCGCGTCGTTCTTCCACCTCGGCCGGCCCGAGCGCGCCTGGCGCTCGGCGGCGATGTGGCGCACCTCGTGGCTTTCGCGCGAGGTGATCGTGCTGCCGGCCTTCATGGGCGCGGTGGCGCTGTACGGGCTGCTCTTCCTGAGCGGCTGGAACCCCGTGCTGACGACCTCGGCCGGCGGCGTGGCGATCGACCTCGCGCTGGTGGTCGCGATCGTCGGCACGCTGCTCGGATTCGCGCTCTTCGTCTGCACCGGCATGATCTACGCGGCGATCCGCTTCCTCGCCGAGTGGCACACGGTGCTGACGCCGCTGAACTACACGCTGATGGGCGGCGCCTCGGGTTTCACGCTCGCTGCCGGCCTGGCGGCGTTGATCGAGCCGCAACGCGTGTCCTTCCTCGCCGGCTGGGCGATCGTGCTGACGCTGCTCGCCGCGCTCGGCCGCATCGCCGCGCTGCTGCGCAACGCCCGGCTGAAGCCGCGCTCGACGATCCAGTCGGCGATCGGCGTCAAGCATCCGGTGGTGGTGCAGCGGTCGATGGGCTTCATGGGCGGCTCGTTCAACACGCGCGAGTTCTTCCACGGCGGCTCCGCGCGCTGGCTGCGCGGGGTCAAGCCCGCCTTCCTGCTGCTCGCCTTCGCCGTGCCGCCGGTGCTGCTCGCTCTCGGGCGCGCGATGCCCGCGCAGGCCTCGGCCGCAACGCTGCTCGTCGCCTTCGGCGTGCAGTACCTCGGGCTGCTGGCCGAGCGCTGGTTCTTCTTCGCCCAGGCGCGGCACCCGCAGAACCTGTACTACCAGGCCGTCGCATGAGGCTCCCGGGCCGGCTGATCCTCGGGGCGGGCCTGGCGCTCGCCGCCGGCAGCGCCTGCGCGGCCGGCACCGCCGCGGCAGCCTGGCCGTGGTGGGTCTGGCCGCTGGCCCTGTTCCTGGCCTGCTTCCTGATCGGCATCGTCGCGGTGCCGGCAGGCATCGGCGGCGGCACGCTGTTCGTGCCGATCGTCGGCAGCTTCTTCCCGTTCCACCTCGACTTCGTGCGCGGGGCCGGGCTGCTGGTCGCGCTCGCGAGCGCGGTCTCGGCCGGGCCGATGCTGCTGCGCTCGGGGCTCGGCAGCCTGCGCCTGGCGCTGCCGCTCGCGGTGCTGGCCTCCGCCTCGTCGGTTGCCGGCGCGATGCTCGGCCTGGCGATGCCGGCCCACGTCGTGCAGATCCTGCTCGGCGGCGTGGTGCTCGGCATCGTCGCGCTGATGCTGGTCGCGAAGAAGGCGGAGTTCCCGCAGGTCGATCGGCCGGACGCGCTGGGGCAGGCGCTGGCGCTGAACGGCGTGTTCGTCGACGGCGCTTCGCGCCGGGCCGTGAACTGGCAGGTGCAGCGCACGGTACCGGGGCTGTTCGTCTTTCTCGGCATCGGCGTGCTCGCCGGCATGTTCGGCATCGGCGCCGGCTGGGCCAACGTGCCGGCGCTGAACCTGCTGATGGGTGCGCCGCTGAAGGTGGCGGCCGGCACCTCGAGCGTGGTGCTGTCGCTGGTGGACTCGTCGGCGGCCTGGGTCTACGTCAACCAGGGCGCGGTGCTGCCGATGATCGCGGTGCCGTCGGTCGTCGGCATGATGCTCGGCGCGCGCATCGGCGCGCGGCTGCTGACGGTGCTGAAGGGCGCGGTCGTGCGCCGGCTGGTGATCGGCGTGCTGCTCTTCGCCGGCTTGCGCGCGCTGCTGAAGGGCCTGGGGGTGTGGCCGTGAAGGCGCCGGTCATCGCGCAGCCGCCCGAGCAGCGGCGCTACGCGGCGGTGCTCGACTGGAGTTCGCGCATCGGCCTGGCGGTTCTGGTGCTCGGCTTCGCGGCCTACGCGGGGGGGCTGCTGCCGGCGCAGGTGCCGGTGGAGCGGCTGCCCGAACTCTGGTCGTTGCCGGTCGGGCGTTTCCTGGCCGAGACCGGGTCGCCCACCGGCTGGGGCTGGGTGCCGCTGCTGCCGCGCGCCGACATGCTCGGCCTGCTCGGCATCGCGATCCTCGCCGGCGGCTCGGTCGCCTGCCTGCTCGCGCTGGTGCCGCTGTACGTGGCGCGCGGCGACCGCGCGTTCGCCTGGATCTGCCTGGCCGAGGTCGCGGTGATCGTGCTCGCCGCGTCGGGCTGGCTGGCCGGGGGGCACTGAGCGTGGCCCATCCGTTCCACCGGCTGCTGCTGGCCACCGAACACACCGACTTCGACGTCGGCGCCGAGACGGTGGCCTTCGCGCTCGCCCGCCGCTGCGGGCTGCCGCTGGCCGGCGTGCTGCCGATCGTCAGCAACCCCGAGTTCGAAGCGGTCGCGCCGGAACTCGCCGCGCGCGCCGACGCCGAGGCCGCACGCCGCGCCGAAGGTGTCGAAGCCGCGGCCGCGGCGCAGGGCGTGGCGCTGGCGCTCGAGGTCCGGCACGGCGCCGAGCCGTACGAGGAGATCGTCGCCGAGGCGCGCGAACGCGCAGCCGACCTCGTGATCATCCGCCGCCGCGGCAAGCGCGGCTTCCTCGCCAACCTGATGTTCGGCGAGATGGTCGGCAAGGTGGTCGCGCACGCACCGTGCAGCGTGCTGATGTGTCCGCGCGCGGCGACGATGTGGCAGCGCGAGGTGCTCGTCGGCGTCGACCCGCAGGCACCCGATGCGGCACTGGTGGCCACCGCCGCGCGCATCGCCGGCGAGTGCGGCATCGGCTTGCGCATCGTCGGCGTCGTCGCCGGCGACGGCGCACGCGCAGCGGCCGAGGC
>JAFLDG010000186.1 GCA_017302495.1 Burkholderiales bacterium | reverse complement strand
CGGCGCGGCGCGGGCCAGGCGGCGCTGCGGGCCGCGTTGCGCTGGCTGCTCGCCGACGGCCCCGTGCAGGCGCCTCCCTAGAATCTTCCATCACCACCCGAGCGGAGATGACGATGAACCTGCGACGCACCCTCTTGCTGGCCGGCCTGTGCTGCGCGGCGGCGCTGCCGGCGGCGGCGCAGCAGGCGCCATGGCCGACGAAGCCGATCCGCATCGTCGTGCCGTACGGGCCGGGCTCCTCGCCCGACGTGCTGGTGCGGCTGTTCAGCGACAAGGTGGCGAAGAGCCTGGGCCAGCCGGTGGTGGTCGAGAACAAGCCCGGCGCCGGCGGCAACACCGGCACCGACTACGTCGCGAAGGCCGCGCCCGACGGCTACACCTTCCTCGTCAGCACGAACGGCCCGCTGGTCTACAGCACGGTGTTCAACCCCAAGCTGCCCTACGACCCGTTCAAGGACCTGGCGCCGGTGACGCTGGCCGGCGTGCAGCCGAACGTCTGCGCGGTGTCGAACGACCTGAAAGTGGGTGATGTCAAGGGCTGGGTCGCGGCGATGCAGAAGGACCCGGGCAAGTACAACTATTCGTCGACCGGGGTCGGCTCGATGTCGCACCTGTCGGTGGAGATCGTCAAGCTGAGGAGCAATGCCTACGCGGTGCACCTGCCCTATGCGTCGTCGCCGCTGGCGGTGCTGGCGATCCTGCAGGGCGACGTGCACTTCGCCTGCGTGCCGCCGGTGGCGGTGATGCCGCAGGCCAAGGCCGGCAAGCTGAAGGCGATCGCCGTCACCAGCGCCAGGCGCAGCAAGCTCGCGCCCGAGCTGCCGACGATGGCCGAGTCCGGCTTCCCGGACATCCAGGCGCTGGCCTGGATGGCGATCATGGCGCCGGCCGGCACGCCGCAGCCGATCATCCAGCGCATGAACAAGGAGATCGTCGCCGCGCTGAACGAGCCGGACACCCAGCAGAAGCTGGCGACGGCCTACATGGAGAGCGTCGGCTCGACGCCGGAAGAACTCGCGAGCTGGATGCGCGAGGAGCGCGACCGCTGGGCGCCGGTGATCCGGCACGTCGGCCTGACGGCCAACTGAGCGCCCGGGCCGGCGGGCGCGGCGCGGCGGCGCCCACTCTGGCACTGCGACGGCGGGTCGGCACCGGCGTTGCGGGCCAAGAAAAAAGCCAGGCCGCAGGCCTGGCTTTTCGTGTCGGTGGTGGAGAGGAGGAGGATCGAACTCCCGACCTTCGCATTGCGAACGCGACGCTCTCCCAGCTGAGCTACCCCCCCGAACCGGACGCGGATTCTATCATCGCCGCCCAGGCCGGCTGCCGTCGGCCCTGCCCATGCATCCGTCAGGAGGAGCGCCCACGATGACCCGCCACGACCCGGCCTGGCTCGACGCCCAGTACAACAACCGCGTCCGCGTGCCGGACCACGCCGCGGTGCTGGCGCGCTGGGTCCGGGCGTCTGCCTTCTGCCGGGCCGAATCGCCGGCGGCGCGGCTCGACCTGCGCTACGGCGCGGGCTCCGCCGAGACCCTGGACCTGTTCCCGGCCGCGTCACCCGATGCGCCGGTGCTGGTGTTCGTGCACGGCGGCTATTGGCGCTCGCTGGACAAGAGCGACTTCTCGTTCGTCGCGCCGGCTTTCAACGCGGCCGGTGCGACGGTGGCGGTGCCCAACTACGGCCTGTGTCCGGCGGTGTCGATCGAAGACATCTGCCGGCAGATGGTGCGCGCCCTGGAATGGACGTGGCGTCATGCGGCAGCACACGGGGCGGATCCGCGCCGCCTGGCCGTCGTCGGCCATTCGGCTGGCGGGCATCTGGCGGCGATGCTGCTGAGCTGCCGCTGGAAGCAGGTGGCCGACGACCTGCCGCCGCTGCTGGTCGGCGGTGCGCTGTCGATCAGCGGCCTGTACGACCTCGAGCCGCTGCGCCACACGCCGTTCCTGCAACCGGATCTCAGGCTCACGCCGGCGTCGGTGGCGCGGCTGAGCCCGGCCTTCTTCCCGCGGCCGAAGGGGCGGCTGTATACGACGGTCGGCGCGCTGGAAAGCGACGAGTTCCTGCGCCAGAACCAGCTGATCCGCGATGTCTGGGGCCCGACCGCGGTGCCGGTGTGCGAGACGGTGCCCGGGCGCAACCACTTCGACGTGCTCGAAAGCCTGGTCGACCCGGCGGGCCGGCTGCACGACCTGGCGCTGCGGCTGGTCGGGTTGCGCTGAACGCGTCGCCTTCGTTCGCCATGGCGTGTCGCCAGCGAAGGATCGATCCAGGCTATCGGCCAGATTGAAGCTGAATATTGGCCGCCGCCCCCGCCCTTTGGTAGCGTCCGCACGCTCGCCGCGTGACTGCGGCGACGGGACGCTCGATCGTCGATCAACCAGGAGAGTGCCATGGGCTTGAAGGGATCCAAGACCGAACAGAACCTGAAGGACGCCTTCGCGGGCGAATCGCAGGCCAACCGCCGTTACCTGTACTTCGCGAACAAGGCCGACGTCGAAGGCCAGAACGACGTCGCGGCGCTGTTCCGCTCGACCGCCGAGGGCGAGACCGGCCACGCGCACGGCCACCTCGAGTTCCTCGAGCAGGGCTCGGGCGACCCGGCCACCGGCCTGCCGATCGGCAACAGCCGGCAGAACCTGCAGGCCGCCGTCGCCGGCGAGACGCACGAGTACACCGACATGTACCCGGGCATGGCCAAGACCGCGCGCGACGAAGGCTTCGACGAGATCGCCGACTGGTTCGAGACGCTGGCCAAGGCCGAGCGCTCGCACGCCAACCGCTACCAGAAGGCGCTGGACGCGCTGGTGGACTGACGGCCGATCAACCTCTGCAAGGACAGGGGGCCGCAAGGCCCCCTGTTTCCATCCCGTGAGAGAAGGCAATCTCGAAGCCCCGACCCGGCACCCGCTCGACTGGACCAGCGCCGACTTCTACGACGAGGGTTCGCTCTTCAAGGAAATGGAGCGGGTGTTCGACATCTGCCACGGCTGCCGCCGCTGCGTCAGCCTGTGCCAGAGCTTCCCGAACCTGTTCGATCTGGTCGACGCCACCGACGACGGCGAGGTGCACGGCGTGGCCAAGGCCGACTACTGGAAGGTGGTCGACCAGTGCTATCTGTGCGACCTGTGCTACATGACCAAGTGCCCGTACACGCCGCCGCACGCCTGGAACCTCGACTTTCCGCACCTGATGCTGCGGGCCAAGGCGGTGAAGTTCAGGAAGGGCGAGGTCAAGGGCGGCGAGAGGTTCCTCGCGAGCACCGACGTGCACGGCCAGTTCGCCGGCATCCCCATCGTCGTGCAGGCGGTCAATGCGGTGAACCGGACGAAGTTCGCGAGGCGGCAGATGGATGCGATGCTCGGCGTGCATCCCGATGCCTGGATGCCGGAGCTGGCCGCGAAGCGCTTCCGCTGGAGCGCCGCGAAGGCCGACGCGACCGTGGTGACGAACGGCCAGCGCACCCCCGGCAAGGTGGCGATCTTCGCGACCTGCTACGTCAACTACAACGAGCCCGGCATCGGCCACGACCTGCTGAAGCTGCTGCGGCACAACGAGATCCCGTACGTCATCGTCGACAAGGAAAAGTGCTGCGGCATGCCCAAGCTCGAGCTGGGCGACCTCGACACCGTCGCGAAGCACAAGGAGGCGAACATCCCGGTGCTCGCGCGGTACGCGAAGGAGGGTTACGCGATCCTGTCGGCGGTGCCGAGCTGCACGCTGATGTTCAAGCAGGAACTGCCGCTGATGTTCCCCGACTGCGCCGACACGCAGTTGGTCAAGGAAGCGATGTGGGACCCGTTCGAGTACCTGGTCGCGCGCCACAAGGACGGGCTGCTCAAGCTCGACTTCAAGGCCGCGCTCGGCAAGGTCAGCTACCACATCCCCTGCCACGGCCGGGTGCAGAACATCGGCCGCAAGACCGAGGAGATGCTGAAAATCGTCGGCAGCAAGGTCGAAGTCAAGCTGAACACGGTCGAGCGCTGCTCGGGCCACGCCGGCACCTACGGCGTGAAGACGCCGACGCACCCGATCGCGATGAAGATCGGCAAGCCGGTGTTCAAGGCGATGGCCAAGGACGCGCCGGACGTGATCGGCAGCGACTGCCCGATGGCCGGCCACCACATCGCGCAGGGCCTCGATGCGGCCGGCACGTCGGCCAAGCAGGTGATGCACCCGCTGACGATGGTGCGCACCGCCTACGGCCTGTGAACCTGGACAGGGAGGAAGTTCGGATGGCCATCACCCGCGACAGCCTGCTCACGCTCGAGGCCTACGCGAAGATCCGCAAGAGCAGCCGCGCCGAGGCGATCGCGCACCGCAAACGGCGCAGCGTGGCGCTCGGCGAGCACATGACGCTGCAGTTCGAGGACGAGCAGACGATCCGCCGCCAGATCCAGGAGATGCTGCACATCGAGAAGATCTTCGACGAGGACGGCATCCGGTCGGAGCTCGAGGCCTACGGCCCGCTGGTGCCGGACGGCAGCAACTGGAAGGCGACACTGCTGCTGGAGTACCCCGACCCGCACGAGCGCAAGCGCGAGCTGGCGCGGCTGATCGGCGTCGAGGACCGGATGTTCGTCGAGGTCGAGGGCCAGCCGCGGGTGTACGCGGTGGCCGACGAAGACCTGGACCGCGAGAACGACGAGAAGACCTCGTCCGTGCACTTCGTGCGCTTCGAGTTCACGCCGGCGATGCGCGAGGCGATCCGCGCCGGCGCCGCGGTCAAGCTCGGCTGCGACCACCGCAACTACCCGGCGCACGTGCAGATCGCGCCGGAGACGCTCGCCAGCCTGGCCGGCGACCTGCGCTGAAGCGCGGCGGCAGGCGCCACGCCGGCACGGCGGCGCCGCTGTCGCCGCGGCGGCGTGGCGCGCGCTCGCGGGCGCGACTCGACCGGCCCGAGTCTCGCCCGGGGGTTCGGCGGCCCGCCGCCCGCTCTCTCGGCGATGGCGCCCGCCCCGGCCGGAGCGAGCATCCCGGGTGCGCGGCCGCGCTGCCGGGTGCGTTTGACAGTCGACGGGTCGGACCTTACCATGCGCATGCACATACTCCGAACACCCAGTCCCGATGAAGACCGAACGCGTGACCCTGCTGACCACCGCCGATTTCAAGGCCTTCCTCGGCGCCGAGGCGCAGCGCGAAGGCGTCAGCGTGGCCGAGCTGGTGCGCAGCCGCTGCGAGCGCCGCCCCAGTGAGGAGGAGCTGCTGCTCGCCTCGCTGACCGACCGGCTGAACCGGTCGGTCGCCGACGCGCGGCGCTCGTTGAAGGAGGGTCTCGACGAAGCCGAGGCCGTGCTGCGCGAGTTGCGAGCGCGTCCGCTCCCGGCCCCGGCGCGCCGCGCGCGTGCAGCGCGTTCGCGAGCATGAGCGTCTTCGGCGAAGCGATCGCCGCGATCAAGGAGGCCTTGTCGCTGGCGGAAGACGTCAAGCGCACCGGCGAGACGTTGAAGGAGATCGCCCGCGAGCTGCGCGAGCACGACCGGCGCATCACCCGCATCGAAGCCAAGTGGGAGGCTGCGGTGGAGCTATCCGCCGCGCGCGGCGCCTTGCCGCGTCGACTGCCCGACAAGGGCTGAAGGCGACGGCTTCCGGGTTGCACGGTGCCGGTGCGCACCGACGCTGCCCGGTTCGCCTTCAGCCGATCAGTTCGGCCGCTCTTGCCGGCAGCGACTGCCAGCACGTCAGTCCGATCGCGCCGGCGGTCGAGCGGTCGAGCGTGGGGGTGATGCGGGTCGGCTGCTCGAAGGGCAGCCCGCCGACCGGGGCGCCGCGCAGCACCTGGTCGGCGCACCGCACCGCGCAGCCGCATCGCGCTCGGGCCGGGGCCGCGGCGGCACCCCGCGCCTGGGCCGCCGGTCCCGCAGGCGCAGCAGCGGCCCGCTGCCCACCGCGGTATGCGCGCGGCCGCGCAGCGCTTGAACCGGCGTGGCCCGCACGGCATCATCCGCCGGTGCCGACGATCTGCTTCACGCCGCAGCTGCGGCGCTTCGTCGAGGCCGCCGACGTCCAGACCTCGGCGACCACGCTGCGCGCCGCGCTCGACGACGCCTTCGCCTGCCAGCCGCGGGTGCGCGGCTACGTGCTCGACGACCAGGGCCACCTGCGCCCGAACGTCGTGGTCTTCATCGACGGCCGCCGCTGCCGGGAGCGGGTGCACCTCGCCGACCCGCTCGCGCCCGACAGCCGGGTGCACGTGCTGCAGGCCTTGTCCGGAGGGTGAACGATGAGCGACGGAAGCCGGGCCTGGGTGGCCACGCGCAAAGGCCTGTTCGAACTGCAGCGCATCGGCCTGGGCTGGCGCCTGGCGCGCGCGAGCTTCCTGGGCGAGCCGGTGAGCATGCTGCTGCCGCCGGCGGCGGACGGCCGCATGCTCGCGGCGCTGAACCTCGGCCACTTCGGCGTCAAGCTGCACGCCTCCGACGATGCCGGCGCGAGCTGGCACGAGGTCGCCGCGCCGAGCTACCCGGCGCAGCCCGACGGCGCGCCGGGCCCGGCCTGGAAGCTGGTGCAGGTCTGGTCGCTCGAGGCGGCGAACGGCACGGTCTGGGCCGGCACGCTGCCGGGCGGGCTGTTCCGCTCGGCCGACTTCGGCGCGAGCTGGCAGCTGGTCGAGCCGCTGTGGCGGCGCGACGAGCGGCTCGAGTGGTTCGGCGGCGGCTACGACGTGCCCGGCATCCACTCGATCTGCCCGCACCCGTCGCACCCGGGCGAACTGCTGCTGGGCATCAGCTGCGGCGGCGTCTGGGTCACGCGCGACGATGGCGCGTCGTGGTCGCTGCAGGCCGACGGCATGCGCGCGGCGTACATGCCGCCGGAGCAGGCCGACAGCCCGAACACGCAGGATCCGCACGCCATCGTGCGCTGTGCCGCCGAGCCCGACCGGCTCTGGTGCCAGCACCACAACGGCATCTGGCGCTCGGCCGACAACGCCCGGCGCTGGCACGAGGTGGTCGGCGCGCCGGTGTCGAGCTTCGGCTTCGCGGTCGCGGTGCACCCGGAGGATCCGGACACCGCCTGGTTCGTGCCGGCGCAGGCCGACGAGAAGCGGGTGCCGGTCGGCGGGGCGGTCGTCGTCAACCGCACGCGCGACGGCGGCGCGAGCTTCGAGACGCTGCGCCACGGCCTGCCGCAGCAGGACGCGTACGACCTGGTCTACCGCCATGGCCTGGCGGTGGCCGGCGACGGCCGCACGCTGCTGCTGGGCAGCACCACCGGCGCGCTGTGGGGCAGCTTCGACGGCGGCGATTCGTGGCAGACGGTGTCGACCCACCTGCCGCCGATCGCCGCGGTGCGCTTCGGCTGATCGCGGCCGTTGTTGGCGCGCTGCAACCGCGGCGTGCGGAACTCACGCCGGCTCCCGAGTTCTTGGGATCTTCACCTGTTCGGGGGGTGACGACCCCTTGGCGCGGTTGAAAGAATGCGGTCACGCGCGGCTGCGACGATGCGGCCGTGCGGCGGGTGCCCGCCCTGGGAGCTTCGGCGATGCCGCAGACCTACAACGTCGGATCGAGATCGCTGTTCGTCACGCTGACGGCGTGGGCCTTCATCGTGCTCGCCGCGCTGGCGAGCGTGTCCACGCTGCTGCAGAACGCGGCGATCGCGTCGGCGCTGCCGGGGCTGTCGGTCGTCGGCAACGTGCAGCCGGTGCCGCTGCTCACCGGCCTGCTGCTCGGTTACCTGCCTTGGGTCGTCGGCGCCGGGCTCGTGATGTCGCTGGCGACGCTGGCCGGCGCGGTCGGGCTGCTGCTGCGGCTGGAGTGGGCGCGCCGCGTCTTCATCGTGCTGCTGGCGCTGGCGATCGTGGCCAACCTGGCCGGGCTGTGGCTGCAGCACGAGGTGCTGCAGTCGCTGGTCAGCAGCACGCTGCAGCGTGCGCCGCTGCCGCCGCACGCGGCCGACGTCTTCGGCGGCTTCGTCACCGCCACCCGCGTCGGCGCGGTGCTGGTCACGCTCGCGGCCTGCGGGCTGCTGGTCTGGATCATCCGGCGGCTGATGTCGCCGGCCGTGCGCCAGGAATTCGCCTGAATCGCGCCGACCGGCGGTTGTCGCCCGGCGGCGCGCGCCGCGCTGGCCGCTTGCGACCGCGCCGACTTCGGCGCCGAGCCGATCGGCGACCTGCGCCGCGCGGGTCGAGACTCCGTTGGGTGGGGGGCAGGAAGCACGCCGTCCCTTGCCCGGATGACTGTATGAATATACAGTTGTCAAATGGCCGCTCTGCCCCCGGCCGGTGCCCCTGACGAGCGGCCGGCCACCCCCGAAGACCTGCACCCCGCGCTGTGGCGGGCGCACCAGCTGGGCCGCCTGGCCGAGGCCGGCTTGGGCACCGGCTTCGCCGCGCTCGATGCCGAGC
>JAFLDG010000185.1 GCA_017302495.1 Burkholderiales bacterium | reverse complement strand
CAGCGCGCGCTCGGGGGTGTCGAAGTACTGCGCCTGCAGCCGGACCCGGCGGCTGCCGGGGCGGCCCACCACCGCCCGCGCCAGCGCCGGCTGGTGCGCGGCCGGCACCTGGAACTTCAGTTCGATCTCCATCGCTGGCGCCGGAGCATACGCGCCCGGGCGGCCGATAAAATGACGGGTTCGCAGACCTGACGTTCACGCCCCGATGTCCTTCTTCGCCCGCCCGCCGTACCGGTCCGAGATCACCGAGTTCATCGACCAGCTGAAGGCGAAGAAGCCGACGCTCGAGGCCGAGCAGCGCGCCGGCCGCGCGTTGTTGTGGGACCGCCAGCTCGACCGCCACGCGCTGGCCGACTGGCAGCGCGCACGCGTGCCGCAGCAACCCTACGTCTACCAGACGAAGCGCGACTGAGCGCCCGTGACCAGCGCCACGGCCCTGCCCGCGGCCGCCGGCACGGACGCGACCGAGATCGTGGCCCAGGCCGCCGCCGCCGACCCGACGCTGCCCCAGGTGATCGACCAGGTCGCCCTCGCCCGGCTGTACGGCGAGCCGCTGTTCGAGCTGCCGCACGACCTGTACATCCCGCCGGACGCGCTCGAGGTCTTCCTCGAGGCCTTCGAAGGCCCGCTGGACCTGCTGCTGTACCTGATCCGGCGGCAGAACTTCAACATCCTCGACATCCCGCTGGCCGACGTCACGCGCCAGTACCTCGAGTACGTCGAGCAGATCCGCCGCCGCAACCTCGAACTCGCCGCCGAGTACCTGCTGATGGCGGCGATGCTGATCGAGATCAAGTCGCGCATGCTGCTGCCGCCGAAGAAGAGCGCGGACGGCGCGGAAGCCGCCGACCCGCGCGCCGACCTCGTGCGCCGGCTGCTCGAGTACGAGCAGATGAAGCTCGCCGCGGCACGGCTGGACGCGCTGCCGCTGCTCGGCCGCGACTTCCTGCGCGCGCAGGTCACGGTCGAGCAGGCGCTCGCGCCGCGTTTCCCGCAGGTCGACGCGGGCGAGCTGCGCGACGCCTGGCGCGAGATCCTGCGCCGCGCGAAGCTGGTGCAGCACCACCACATCACGCGGGAGCAGCTGTCGGTGCGCGAGCACATGAGCCTGGTGCTGAAAAGGCTGCAGGGCCGGCGCTTCGTCGAGTTCCACGAGCTGTTCGACCCGGCGCGCGGCTTCGGCGTGCTGGTCGTCACCTTCCTCGCGCTGCTCGAACTGTCGCGCGAGAGCCTGCTCGAGCTGACGCAGGCCGAGGCCTTCGCGCCGATCTACGTGCGGCTGGCCTACACGCCGAGCTGAAACCGCGGCCGGCCGGCGGCCGCTTGACCGTGGTCAAGCCTGCCGGCACCGGCCTGCGCTCGAATGCCGGGCAGCGCCGATGCGCGGCAACCGCCCCCCGTCATGGACAAGGTCTACAAGGAAATCACCGCCTCCGTCTCGCGTTCGCTGGTCAAGCTGCGCGCCGGCATTCCCGAAACCACGCGCGGCTTCTCGGCGCTGGCCCAGGCCGCGACGAAGCCCGGCGCGCTCGACGCGAAAACGAAGGAGTTGATCGCGATGGCGCTGTCGGTGGCAGCGCGCTGCGACCCCTGCCTCGGCTTCCACGCCGACGCGCTCGTCAAGCTCGGCTGCACCCGCGCCGAGTTCGAGGAGATGCTCGGCATGTGCGTCTACATGGGCGGCGGCCCGGCGCTGATGTACGCGGCCCATGCGCTGCAGGCCTACGAGGAGTACGGCGGCGAGGCGGCGCCCGCGCGCTGACGGCGGCGCGCCGGGCGCCGCGATCGGAGCGAAGCCACAGCGGCGTTAGAGTTGCGCTGCCGCGGCCTGCCGCCGCTCCACTGCCCGCCGACGATGAACAAGACCGCCCTCGCCGCGCTGGCCGCCGCGCTCGCCGCCGCGGCCTGCGCGCCGGACGCCTGGACCAACGTCAAGGCCGGCGGCTTCAACGCCTTCCTCGAGCAGATCGCCGACCGGTGCCAGCCGCTGTACGCCGGGCCGCTGCTGATCACGCGCAACTTCCAGGACCCGGCCTGGGATCTGCAAAGCTACGACTACTACGACCAGTGGCTCGACCAGACCTCGCGCCTGTACTACCGCAAGATCGCGCCGCAGACCTATCTCGACAACGTCGGCAACCTGTTCGGCGCGCGCAGCCTGGAATCGGCCCGGTGCACGATCACCCAGCTGCCGGCCGAGGCGCCTGCGCCGCCGCGCCTTTAGGCGGTCGTCGCAGGCTCTCGTACCGGTCGCGACCGGTCTTCTTGCGCGAGAGGACTGCTCGCGGCCCGGAGCCGCCCTTCGTCGTTGTAACGAAAGCAGCCACTGCGGCGCTTCAACGCGGCGCACGGGGCCGCCGACGGGGTGGCCAACTCCGTTCAGCCAAATTCTCATTCACTCCGTTGGCCACCCCGTCGTCGGCCCGGCCTGTGGTGCATCTACGCCGCCTCCGTCCGGACGAGCCAAGCGTCTTCGCGTTGGTGCCGGAGCGCGCAGCCAGTGCCGGCAAAGGCGAGGAGGGGGCGGCCGACGGAGTGAAAGCGCGCAGCGCTTCGGCGAAGGCTCATATCGCGCAGCGATGTGATGCCGGAGCCAATGAGAATTTGGCTGAACGGAGTCGGCTGCCCCCTCCTCGCCTTTGCCTCTCGGTCGCAACAGCGGCGAAACGGGAACAGCAGACCTTCCGAACAGCAGCCAAGGGCCGGGAGAGGGCCTCCGCATCGAGGCGATCGAACGCGCGACGGCGTCAACGCAGGCCGAGCTTGAAGCCGATCATCGCCCGCAGCTTCGCCGGCAGCACCGGCTTGATCAGCAGGTGGAAGTCGTGCTCGGCGGCTTCGGCCTCGTGGCCGCCGATCGTGCTGCCGGTGATCACGATGCCCGGCAGCTGGCGCTGCGGCCAGTGCGCGCGCAGCAGCGCCAGCGCGTCGAGCCCGGTGCGCCCCTGCGGCAGCCGGTAGTCCACCAGCAGCAGGTCCGGCGCCTCGGCCGGTGCGCCGGCCAGCCAGGCCTGCACCGCATCCAGCGACTCGAATGCGAGCACGCTCGCCCCCCAGGCCTTGAGCAGCACGACCAGGCCGTCGCGCACCGCAGCCTCGTCCTCGACGACGACCAGGCCGCGGCCCTGCAGCGTCAGGCCCAGTGGCAGCCGCGGCGCCGCGGCCGGCGCCTCGAGTGCCCGCACCGCGCGCCCGGCCGGCACCGTGAACGAGAACACCGTGCCGCGGCCGACGCGCGAGCGCACCGTGACCTCGCTGTCCATCAACCGCGCCAGCCTTGCGACGATCGCCAGCCCCAGGCCCAGCCCCTTGCGCTGGTGCGCCTGCAGCGGGCGCTGGCTCGCGACCTGGTAGAACTCGTCGAAGATGTGCGGCAGGCTGTCCGACGAGATGCCGATGCCGCTGTCCCAGACCTGCAGCAGCAGCTGCGGCTCGCCGCGGTCGCTGCGGCGCGGCCGGCAGGCGACGAGCACGCCGCCGTCGTCGGTGTAGCGGATCGCGTTGCTGACGAGGTTGCGCAGGATGCGCTCGAGCAGCACCGGATCGGCGTGCGCGACCCGCGCAGCGCCGTGGAACGACAGCGCGAGCCCCTTCTCGAACGCGGTCGGCTCGAAGTGCAGCTTCAGCCGGGCGAACAGCTCGCGCATCGCCACCGGCGCGGGGTTGACGTCGACGCCGCCGGTGTCGATGCGCGTGATGTCCAGCAGCTCGCCGAACAGGCCTTCGAGCGCGTCGACCGACTCGTTGATGCTGTTCACCAGCGACGCGACCTCGGCATCGTGCGTGCGCTGGCGCAGCGCCTCGGCAAAGAGCCCCATCGCGTGCAGCGGCTGGCGCAGGTCGTGGCTGGCGGCGGCGAAGAACTGGGTCTTCGCCCGGCTCGCCGCCTCGGCCTCGCGCCGCGCCGCGTCGGCCTCGGCCTTCTCGACCGCCAGCTGCGCGGCCAGCTGCTCGGTGCGCGCCTTCAGCTCGATCATCTGGTCGAGCGCGCTGCGCTGCACCCGGCCCATCACCAGCAGCGCGACGAACTGCAGGCCGAGGATGCCGGCGAGCTGCCAGTGCCAGGGGTAGTCGGTGTCGCTCGCGATGCGCGCCATCGCCGGCAGCAGCAGCACGCAGACGAAGGCGATGTAGAGCTTCTGCTGCGTCGCCAGCAGCTGCACCGACGCGAGCCCCAGGCTGAAGATCACGAGCATCAGCCCGGTGCGGTGGTACGGCGTGCCGAGGTCCCAGAACAGCCAGACCGCCAGCGCCCACATCGACGCCTGCGCCAGCACCAGTACCTTCCAGCTGCGCCGCCACTCGTGCAGCGTGGCCTCGTCGGCGTCGGGGTGGCGGCGGAAACGCAGGTAGTGCGCGAGCCTCAAGCCCAGCAGGACGCCGAGCCCGCCCATCCAGGCGAGCATCGGCAGGCGCGGCGCGAGCGGCCAGTACATCGCCACGACCAGGCACCAGCCGATCAGGTAGCCGATCAGCGACGCCGGCGTCTGGACGAACAGCGCGCGGACGTGGTCGAAGCGGCCGGCCCCGCCGGCCGCGGGATCGAAACGGCCAGTCGGGCCCGCCGCGGGGTCGGAGCGACGCGGGCCGGCCGCCGCGCCGGCCGCCGCGGTGCTCATCGCTCGGCCGGCCGCGCCGCCTGTGCCGCCTGCTGCTGCATCTGGCTCACCGCCAGCACCGCCTGCGTGCGCGTGCTGACGCCGAGCCCGCGCAGCACCGCGGCGACATGGTCCTTCACGGTCTCGACCGACAGGTTCAGCTCGCGCGCGATCAGCTTGTTCGGCTTGCCCTGCAGCAGCAGCGCGAGCACGTCGCGCTGGCGCGGCGTGAGCCCGACCGCATCCAGCGAGGACGGCACCTTCTGGTGCCCGGCCGCCGGCGCCGCGACCCCGGCCGGGCGCATCACGTCGGGCACGGTGTCGGCCTCGGCCGCCTCGGCCGGATCGAGGCCGAGCAGCATCGGCGGCACGTACAGCCCGCCCGACATCACCATGCGCAGCGCGCCGGTCAGCACCTCGTTCGACGAGCGCTTCGGCACGAAGCCCATCGCGCCGAGATCGATCGCACGGATCACGTCGGCCGTTCGTTCGCTCGCCGAGACGACGACGATCGGCAGCGCCGGGTAGGCGGCACGGAACTCGGTCAGCACCTCGAAGCCGTCGGCATCGCCGAGCGCCAGGTCGAGCAGCACCAGGTCGAAGGCGGCGTCGCGCTCGAGCGCGGCGCGGGCCTCGGCCGCGCTGGCCGCGCCGACCACGGTGACGTCGTCACCCAGGCCCAGGATCACCGTCTGCAGCGCCGACAGGATCAGCGGATGGTCGTCGACCAGCAGCACCTTCATCGCGACATGCCCTCCCCGTGCCGGGATGGTAGCGCGAGACTCACACGTAGCGACGCGACAGCGACTCGGCGATGCAGGCCGGCTTCGGCGCGCCTTCGAGTTCCATCGTCACCGTCACCGCCAGCTGCGCGCCGCCGTCGATCGGCTCGTAGCCCTGCAGCACGAAGCGACCGCGCACGCGGCCGCCCGCCGGCACCGGGGTCGTGAAGCGCACCTTGTTCAGCCCGTAGTTGATGCCCATGCGCACGTCGGCCACGTCGAAGGCCGACTGGAACATCTCGGGCAGCAGGCTCAGCGTCAGGAAGCCGTGCGCGACCGTCGTGCCGAAGGGCCCGTCCTTCGCGCGCACCGGGTCGACGTGAATCCACTGGTGGTCGCCGGTGGCGTCGGCGAACTTGTCGATCCGGGTCTGGTCGACGGTGATCCAGTCGCTGACGCCGATCTCCTGGCCGATCAGCGCCTGCAGGTCGTGCAGGTGGGCGAAGTGCTTCATGACTCGATCCACTCCTTCAGCGGTAACCATTGTTCGAGGTCGCGCTCGACCCGGCCGGGGGCGACGTCCCACAGCGTGAGCCCGCGCGCGGCGAGCTGCACGTAGTTCTGCGTGTCGCGCAGCCACGCCACCACCGGCACCGCGAGCGTGGCCAGGTACTGGTGCAACTGCTCGTTCGCGCGCGTGTGCTCGCGCACGCGCATGCCGACGAGGCCGATCCGGATCGCCGCCGCGCGCGGATGCTCGCGCAGCGCGGCCAGGAAGCCGTGTGTCGCCTGGATGTCGAACAGGCTCGGCTGCAGCGGCACCAGCAGCCGCTCGGCGATGCGCAGCACCGCGTCGAGCCGCTTGCCGTGCAGCCCGGCCGGCGTGTCGAGCACGACGTCGGTCGTGCCCTTCGGCGGGCGCACGATGTCGCGGTGGTCGGTCTCCTCCCAGCCGCGGATGCGCGGGGCCGCCGCCGGCCGCAGCGCGAGCCACTGCCGCGCGGACTGCTGCCGGTCGGCGTCGCCGAGCATCACCGCGCGGCCGGCGCGTGCCAGCATGCCGGCGATGTTGGTCGCGAGGGTGCTTTTGCCGACCCCGCCCTTCGGGTTCGCGACCACGATCACCGGCATCCGTTCCTCCGCCGCTCCGTCTTGCGGTTATGGTAGCCGGCGGCCGCGCCATGCCACGATCGGGCAAACCCAAGCGCCGGCCGCCGCCACGATGGCCCGAATCGTCGTCCTCCTCGCCCATCCGTCGCCCGAGCATTCGCGCGTCGGCACCGCGTTCGCGCGTCGTGCGCAGGCGCTGGCCGCGGCCGACCCGGCCGCGATCGAGGTGCGCGACCTGTACGCGCGCTACCCGGACTACCTGATCGACGTCGCCGCCGAGCAGCGCGCACTCGCCGACGCCCGGCTGCTGGTGTGGCAGCAGCCGATCCACTGGTACGGCATGCCGCCGCTGCTGAAGCTGTGGCTGGACGAGGTGTTCACGTTCGGCTGGGCCTACGGCCCCGGCGGCCGGGCGCTACAGGGCAAGGACCTGTGGCTGGTCGCCTCCACCGGCGGCGCCGAGGCCTCGTACCGCCCCGGCGGCGCGAACCGCTACTTCTTCGACGCCTTCCTGCCGCCCTACGAGCAGACCGCCGCGCTCGCCGGCATGCGTTTCCTGCCGCCGCTGCTGGTGCACGGGGCGCACCGGATCGACGATGCCGAGATGCAGGCGCAGGCCGAGGTCTACGCCGACCGCCTCGCGCGCTACCCGAACTGGCCCGAGCTGGCCGACCTGGCCGCCGCCGCGCCGTGCGAGGTCGCGGCCGACGAGCGCCCGGACCCGGGGGCCTGAGCGATGGAAACCGGCCATCACTGGTTGGCGCTGGCGCTGGTCTACCTCGGCGCGGCGGTGGTCGCGGTGCCGATCGCGCGGGGGCTGGGCCTGAGCGCGGTCATCGGCTACCTCGTCGCGGGCATCGCGATCGGCCCCTGGGGCCTGCGCTGGGTCACCGATGCGGCCGCGATCCTGCACTTCGCCGAGTTCGGCGTGGTGCTGATGCTGTTCCTGGTCGGGCTCGAACTCGAGCCGCGCCGGTTGTGGGCGATGCGCCGGCCGATCTTCGGCTGGGGCAGCGTGCAGATGCTCGGCTCGGCCGCGCTGCTGGCGGCGGTTGCGCTCGCCGCCGGCAGCGACATCCGGCTCGCGCTGGCCGCGGCGCTCGGCCTGGCGATGTCGTCGACCGCGATCGGCCTGGGCGTGCTCGCCGAGCGCAACCTGATGGCCACCACCGCCGGCCAGGGCGTGCTCGGCGTGATGCTGCTGCAGGACATCGCGGCGATCCCGATCCTCGCGCTGCTGCCGCTGCTGGCCGCCGGCGGCGGTGGCGGCGGCGGCGACGGCTGGTGGGGCGCGGCGAAGGCGGTGGCGGTGGTCGCGGCGATCGTGCTCGGCGGCCGCCTGCTGCTGCGGCCCGCGCTGCGCTGGATCGCGCGCAGCCGCACGCCGGAGATCTTCACCGCCGCGGCGCTGCTGCTGGTGGTGGCGACCGCGGCGCTGATGGAATGGGTCGGCCTGTCGATGGCGCTCGGCGCCTTCCTCGCCGGCGTGCTGCTCGCCGAGAGCGAGTACCGGCGCGAGCTGGAAACCGACCTCGAACCCTTCAAGGGCCTGCTGCTCGGGCTGTTCTTCATCGCGGTCGGCATGAGCATCGACTTCGCGGTGGTGCTGGCGCAGCCTTGGCGGGTGGCGGCGATCGTGTTCGGCTGCCTGCTGCTGAAGGCGCTCGTGCTGCTCGCGATGGCGAAGGCGATGCCGGTGCCGCTGGCCGAGCGGCCGGTGTTCGTGCTGCTGCTGGCGCAGGGCGGCGAGTTCGGCTTCGTCGTGTTCCAGGCCGCCGCGTCCGCCGGCGTGATCGACGCCGCGGCGTCGTCGCTGCTGGTCGCCGCGGTGGCGCTGTCGATGCTGGCCACGCCGCTGCTGCTGGTCGCCGTCGACCGCT
>JAFLDG010000184.1 GCA_017302495.1 Burkholderiales bacterium | reverse complement strand
CCGGCGGCGGGCTGGTGCCGCAGGGCCCGGGGATCTGGAACCTGAGCCTGGCCTGGCCGGCCGGCGCCGCGACGCCGGCCGACATGCACGCGATCTATGCCGCGTTCTGCGACGCGCTGGCCGCGGCCTTCGCCCGGCTCGGCGTGAGCGCCACGCCTGGAGCCGTGCAGGGCTCGTTCTGCGACGGGCGCTGGAACCTGGCGGTGGCCGGCCGCAAGCTGGTGGGTACCGCGCAGGCCTGGCGCCGCGTCGGCGCGCAGCAGGTGGTGCTGGCGCACGCGCTGGTCATCGTCGGCGCGGATCCGGCCGCGCTGACCGACAGCGCCAATGCGCTCGAGGCCGAGCTGGGCCAGGGCCGGCCGTACCGCGCCGACGCGCTGACCAGCCTGGCACGCGAAGCCCCCGGCAATTCCGATCTCGAGGCGCGCACGCTCGAGGTGCTGGCCGAACAGTTCGCGCGGGTCGTGCCGCCGCGCGTCACGGGCTGATCCGGCCGGGCCGGACCGCCCGAAACCCCGCGGCAGCCGGGCGGCCCGGGCCGTGACCGCACAGAAAGGGAATCCGATCATGGTCCTGCTCGAATTCGCGATGGCCCCGCACGGCCAGGGCGAGAGCGTCAGCGCCTACGTGGCGCGCATCCTCGACGTCATCGACAAGAGCGGCGTGCCGTACCAGCTGACGCCGATGGGCACGATCCTGGAAGGCGAGTGGGACCAGGTGATGGGCGTCGTCAGCGCCTGCTTCCGCGAGCTGGAGCGGGACTGCAGCCGCATCGGCCTGACCTTGAAGGTCGACTACCGCCAGGGCCCGGCCGGGCGGCTGAAGTCGAAGATCGAACACGTCGAACAGCGGCTGGGACGCAAGCTGCAGACCTGAGGCACCCCGGTCCGGCCGCGGCACCCGAGCGCCCCGGTCCCGGGCTGCGCCCGGCCGGCGAGAGTGGCGCAGCCACATCCGCCCGAGAGCCGGCACGAGCCCGGGCCGCCGCCGCGGCCGCGTGTAAAGTCGGCCTCCCCGCCGTCAGCGACGCGCCTCGGACGCGCGCCGGCCCAGGAGACAGCGATGGAGCAGCGCCAGCGCGAACACATCAGCGCCGTGATGCGGCTGGCGGGCGACGTGTTGCCGCTGCCGGCCGATGTCGATGCGCCCGACCCGCTGATCCGCGACAGCTGGCTGCGCTGCGTGCACGAGCACCGGCTCGACCCGACGCGCATGCAGGAGGCGGTGATCCTGCCGCAGCAGCGGGTGCGCGAGCACCAGGAGCGCATCGAGGACTTCCTGCGCATCGCGCGCCACGGGCTCGAATCGCTGTACCAGCAGGTGGCCGGCATGGGCTACTGCGTGCTGCTGACCGACGCGCGCGGCGTGACGGTGGACTTCATCGGCGACCTGCAGCTCGACGCGACGCTGCGCCGCGCCGGCCTGTACCTGGGCAGCGACTGGAGCGAGCACCATGCCGGCACCTGCGGCGTCGGCACCGCGATCGCCACCGGCCAGGCCCTGACCGTGCACCAGGGCGACCACTTCGATGCCACCCACATCCCGCTGACCTGCACCGCCGCGCCGGTGTACGACCCGCTCGGCCGGCTGAACGCGATCCTCGACATCTCGGCTCTCACCTCGCCGCAGGCCAAGGGCAGCCAGCACCTGGCGCTGCAGCTGGTGAAGGTCTACGCGCAGCGCGTCGAGAACGCGAACTTCCTGCGCTGCTTCCGCAACGACTGGGTGTTGAAGCTGCACGGCAGCCCGGAGTTCGTCGAGATCAGCCCGGACCACCTGGTCGCGCTCGACGCGGCCGGCCGCATCGTCGGCCACAACCGCGCGGCGCAGCTGCTGCTGCAGGCGGAGCACGGCTCGAACGTGCTCGGCCTGCGCTTCGAGCAGTTGTTCAACGCGCGCTTCGACGAGCTCGGCCGCTTCATGCGCGCGATGCCGGGCGATCGGCGCGCGGTGACGCTGGCGTGCAGCGGCCGGGTGCTGTTCCTGCATGCGGTGCCGCCGCCATCGCGCTGGGGCGTGGCGGGGCCGGCGGCGGTCGCCGGCGCCGAGGCCGCGGTGCCGGCCGCGCTCGCGGCGCTGTCCGGCGGCGACCCGGTGCTCGACCGGGTGATCCGGCGCGCGACACGGCTGGTCGACACGCCGGTCAGCGTGCTGATCACCGGCGAGACCGGCAGCGGCAAGGAGTACCTCGCCAAGGCGATGCACGCCGCGAGCCAGCGCGCGGCGAAACCCTTCGTCGCGGTGAACTGCGCGGCGATTCCCGAGACGCTGATCGAGAGCGAACTCTTCGGCCACCTGCCCGGCAGCTTCAGCGGCGCGCTGCCGAAGGGCAAGCGCGGCCTGATCCAGGAGGCCGACGGCGGCACCCTGTTCCTCGACGAGATCGGCGACATGCCGCTGCCGCTGCAGGCGCGGCTGCTGCGCGTGCTGGCCGAACGCGAGCTGCTGCCGATCGGCGCGACCCGGACGCAGAAGGTCGACGTGCGCGTGATCGCCGCGACCCATGCCGACCTGCGCGAGCGCGTGCGCGAAGGCGCGTTCCGCGACGACCTGTACTACCGGCTCGCCGGCGCCCACCTCGAGCTGCCGCCGCTGCGCGAGCGCCGCGACCTGGCCTGGCTGGTGCAACGGATGCTGCGCGCGCAGCCGCAGCCGGTGCAGCTCGCGGCCGAGGCCGAGCACTGCCTGCGCCACCACGCCTGGCCCGGCAACCTGCGCGAGCTGAAGAACGTGCTCGACTACGCGGCGGCGATGGCCGCCGGCTCCGGCGTCATCGGCCTGGCCGAGCTGCCCGACGCGCTGCTCGCGCGCGGCGACGCTTCGGCTGCAGCGGCGGCGCTGCCGGCCGAGGGCCAGCTGCTGCTGCAGTACCTGCGCGCCGCACGCTGGAACGTCAGCGCTGTCGCGCACCAGCTCGGCATCGCGCGCATGACTGTCTATCGACGGATGAAGCGCTGGGGCATCCGCGAGCCGGGGCGCGACTGAGCGCCTACCGAGGCGCCGGCCCGGCCGAAACAAGATGGGGCGCCGAAGCGCCCCATCGATCAGCCGGCCGCGGGCTTCAACGCAGCCTGACCACGTCGGTCTCGACCTCCGCGTTCTGCCGGTACGTCAGCAGGAAGCCGCGCTGCGACGGCGACGCCGCCGCGCCGCCAGCCACCGCGCGCGTGGTCATGCGCACCTGCACCCTCGCCGGAACCACACCGTCGATCACATCGCCCTCGAGCTCGTAGCGCGGCGTGCCCGGCGTGAAGACCATGCCCTCGATCGCATCGGTGTAGTTGCCGGTGAAGTAGTTGTCCCAGGCATAGACGTCGAACCGGAACTGCGTCGTCGCCGTCAGCCCGATCGCGCTCATCGGCACCGTGAAGATACCGTTGCCCGACTGCAGGTCGGCATCGAGGAAATAGTACGCCGCGGTACCCCCGGTGCTCAGGTTGGCGACGTAGACCACCGTCTGCCCGGTGCTCGCGAACGCGCCGAGCTCCGCGTTGAAGACCGCGTAGTCCGGCGTCCCGTCGTTGTTGCTGTCGACGTAGATCTCGATGCCGGCCGGGTAGGCCGGGTGCGTGCGCCGATCCCAGCGGCTGACCGCGAACTGGATCGCGTCGTCATCGGGGAACGCCCGCACCCCGACTGCCCGCAGATCGACCATCGTGAAGTTGGCGCCCGGCTCGGCGCGGTCGATGCGCGGGATCCGGGGGCTCGTCCCGGTGAGCGCGAAGACGTCGAACGCCCCGTCGTTGACCCCGCGGTTGAACAGCCGGATGTGCTCGCCGGGCTGGGTCGCGCTGCCGACCAGTTCGATCGACGACGACTTGCGCAGCAGCGCGTGGAACGGCACCGACAGGGTCTCGCCGTCGGCGCTGAAGCTCAGATAGCCGTCGACCTCGTTGCCTTGCAGCAGCGCGCCGTTGCCGCCGTCCGCGCCGGCGTTGCCGAAGTTCCACGCCGGCAGCTTGCTGCCGTCGACGCGCATCGACACCCGGATCTTGCGCGAGCCGTTCGGCGGCACGGTCACCGTCGTCGGCACGTCGATCGTGGTCGCGCCGCTGGCGCCGTCGTCGGCGTAGCGGTAGTTGACCGCCACCGTGTAGGTGCGTGCCTGGTTGGTGAAGTTGCGCACCGTCAGCTCGCGCTGCAGACGCGCGCTGCGGTCGACCTCGGCGAAGCCGAAGGCCGCGGCCGCGCTCCTGGCACTGCTGTCGAAGACAACGCCCTTCAGGGCCAGCGCCCTGTCCACGCGCAATTCACCCGCACCGATCCGGCTGATCGGGGCCAGCACGCCCGGCATCGTCGCCGGGTTGGTCTGGATCGCCGTCTCGGCCGAGTTCATCAGCATCGCCTTGATCACGACCGGCGAGCGGTTCGGGAACGCGCCGCGCAGGATCGCCGCCGCGCCGGACACCATCGGCGCCGCCCCGGAAGTGCCGCCGAAGGCCTCTTCGCCGGTGCCGCTGCCGACGATCGCCGACACCGACGCGCCGGGCGCGCCGATCTCGGGCTTCAACGCCGAGTCGCTGTAGCCGGGGCCGCGCGACGAGCTCGCGACCATGCTGCCGACAAGCGGCACGCTGACCGACGGCGACACCGACACCGTCACGGGCGCGGCGATGTTCGCCTTGATCTTGGCGCCGTCGGCCTGGGTGATGATGATCGTAGGCGCCGGCGTGAACGGATCCGGCCCGCCGAAGCTGAAGCTGGGCGGGTCGCCCGGCGCGTTGTTGGCCACGAGTACGCCGATCGCCCCCGCACTGGCCGCGTTGTGGACCTTGACGCTGACCGCGCAGGCGCCACGGTCGATCAGCGCGACGAAGCCACCCATCGATCCGGAGGGCAGTGCCGTGCAGGCGAGGTTGTCGGCGGCGACCGAGCTGGCCAGCTTGACCGTGCCGGCGAAGCCGCTGCCCACTGGCGCCCATTCGACGGTCGCGGTGTTGTTGATCGGCCCGGCAATCGCGGCCGGGCTGTTGACCACCAGCGGATAGGCAACCGCGCCCGGCACCTGCGTCTGCGCGACGCTGATCACGCCGCGCGCCGTCGACGGCGAGCCGGTGATGTACGGCCGGTCGGCGCTGTTTCCGGCCGAGGCCACGACGGAGACGCCGAGCCTGACCGCGTTCGCGAGCGCGAACGAAAGGTCGTCCTCCTCTTGGCCGTAGCTGGAGCCGAGCGACAGGTTGATCACGTCGACTGCGTCCTGCAGGCTGCCATCGCCGTTCGGGTCGAGCGCGAAGTCGACGCCCCTGAGCAGCGCCACCCCGTTGCACGACGTGGCCACCGCGCTGCAGACCTTGATTGCGACCAGCTTGGCGCCCGGGGCCATGCCCTTGCTCGGGCCGACGCCGGCGATGATGTCGGCCACGTGCGTGCCGTGGCCCTCGAAGTCGATCGGGTCTTCGTCCTCGGTGCGGTCAGCGTTCGGCCAGGCCTCGCCGACGAAATCGAAGCCGTCGACCACCTTGGCGGTCGGGAACAGGCCGTCGCGCGTGGTCTGGCGGGCATCACCCGGGCCCGTGCCGTAGGCGGCCTCATAGGCTTCGGCCGTGCCGGCGCCGCCGAGGTTGCGGTGGGTGTAGTCGATGCCGGAATCCATCACGGCGACGCGAATGCCGGCACCGGTCTTACCCGCCGTCTGGGCAGCCGCCGCACCGACGTACGGTACGGTCTCCGACAGGTCGAGCTGGTAGTGCCGTACCGGCCGCACCGCGAGCACGCCCGGCATCGCGGCGATCTCCGTCAGCCGCGCCGCATCCACGCGAACCGCCACCGCGTTGTGTGCGACCTGCACCCGGCCCAGCTCGCGCGCACCGAGGCCGGAGAGCGACGACAGCGTCGCGTCCTGCTTGTCACGCAGCACCCGCCGATACGACCGCAACTCGGCGCGCAGGGCGTCGTCGCTCGCCCGAAGCGTCGACGCGGCCTCGTCGACCGGCGGGCGCAACTGCTCCTTGTGCGCCGCCACCGGCGCCTCGGCCAGCGTCACCCAGACATCGACCTGGCCCTTTGCCTGGCGCAGGCTCGGCGCGAGCACGCCGGCGGCCGCGCCGCCGGCGCGCAGGCGGGCCAACTGCGGCGGCAGAGCCGCGGCGGCCGAGACGCGTGCGTTCGGCTGTTCGGTGGGCGCGCCGGTCTCGGAACCGCCGCCGCAGGCGGCCGCCAGTACGGCGGCCGCGCAGGCGGCCAGGGTGGTCCTCGGTCGCCAGCTTCGGGTCGTGATCATCGGGAAACTCCTAGGGATGGTCTGTTGCTTATCGGGCACCAGCGCCCGCACTGCCGGCCAATGCCACCTGGAGGCTGTATTCCGGCCCGTAGCCGAGATTTCGGCACGCCGACTCCGGGCCGGTCAATGCGCGCTTTCCTGGGATGTGGCCGCGAGGCCGCATCCCGGCCCCCCTTAATCTGGGGGGTACGGTGGCTGTCGCGGCAAGTCGCGCACCGGCCGCACCGAGTGCACGCCGTCCAGCCGCCGCGCAGCGCCGAGTTGTGCTCGCGGCAGGCGCACGGCGAGTGCACTCTGCGTGATCTCGACCCGCCCGAGCTCTTCGCCTCCGAGCGCCCGCAGCGCGGCCATCACCGCATCCTGTTGCGCCAGCACCCGGGCGCGATGCGCGGCACGCTCCGCCTCGCCGGCATCGGGCGGTACGGCAGCCAGGCCCGGCAGCGTCAGGCGCACCCACACGTCGACGGTCTCGCCGGCGGCCGCAACCGCCGGCCACAGGACCGCGGCCATCAGCGCGCGGCGTGCGTTGTCGGGTGGTGCAGGCATGGCCTCGATCCTGCCGCGGTCACACCAGCAGCGCCAGCCCCTTCAGGTACTCGCCCTCGGGAAAGAACAGCGTCGCCGGATGGTCGGGCGCGGCGCCGAGGCGCTCGACGATCGCCCCGTCGACGCCGGCATCGACCGCCGCGCCGGCGACGATCTTCTGGAACAGCTCGGCTCCGATGCCGCCGGAGCAGGAGAACGTGAACAGCAGCCCGCCCGGCCGCAGCGCCCGCAGCGCGAGCCGGTTGATGTCCTTGTACGCACGCGCCGCGCGTTCGGCCTGCGCCGCGGTGGCGGCGAACTTCGGCGGATCGAGCACGATCGCGTCGAAGCGGCGGCCCTGGTCCAGGCATTGCCTCAGGAAGCCGTTCGCATCGGCGTCGACCGCCTCGTGCCGGTGGGGGTCGAAGCCGTTGCGCGCGACGTGCGCACGCGCGAGTTCGAGCGCCGGCGCCGACGAGTCGACGCTCGTCACCTGCCGCGCGCCGGCGGCGAGCGCGGCGAGCGTGAAGCCGCCGGTGTAGCTGAAGGCGTTGAGCACTTCGGCGCAGCCGAGCCGCTGCACCCAGTGCGCGAAGCGCTGCCGGCCCGTGCGCTGGTCGAGGTAGGCGCCGGTCTTGTGGCCGTGCGCGATGTCGACCTGCAGCGTCCAGCCGTGCTCGCGGATCTCGAGCTGCGTCGGCCCGTCGCCGCGCAGCCAGCCGCGCTGCTCGGGCAACCCCTCGAGCCGGCGCACGCCGATGTCGGATCGTTCGTACAGCCGCGGCAGCCCGGCCGCGCCCAGCAGCGCATCGGCGATCGCCGCCTTCCAGCGCTCGACGCCGGCGAAGCCGAACTGCGCGACCAGCGTGTCGCCGTAGCGGTCGACCACCAGCCCGGGCAGGCCGTCGGCCTCGCCGTGCACCAGGCGCCGCGCATCGCTGTCGATGCCGAGCCGCTCGCGGAACTGCAGCGCCTGCCGCACCCGGCGCTCGAAGAAGGCGGCGTCGATGCGTTCGGCCTCGTCGAAGCTCCAGGCGCGCGCGCGGATCGCCGACGCCGGGCTGTACGCGCCCCAGGCCAGGAAGGCACCGTCGTGCGCCTCGATCCGCACCGTCTCGCCGGCATCGGCGCGGCCCTTCGCGATGCTGCCTTCGAACACCCACGGATGGCGGCGCTGCAGCGAGCGCTCCTTGCCCGCGCGCAGCCGGATCGCCTTCATGGCCCGCGCTTCTTCGCCCGCGGATGCGCCGCGTCGTAGACCTTGGCCAGGTGCTGCCAGTCGAGCCGCGTGTAGACCTGCGTGGTCGCGATGTTGGCGTGGCCGAGCAGCTCCTGCACCGCGCGCAGGTCGCCGCTGCTCTGCAGCAGGTGCGACGCGAAGCTGTGGCGCAGCATGTGCGGATGCACGTGCGTCGGCAACCCGGCCTGCAGTGCCAGCGCCTTCAGCCGCGAGCGCACCTGGCTCGCCGTCAGCCGCGTGCCGCGCCGGCTGACGAAGAGCGCCGGCTCGTTTGCCTTCGCGACCTGCGCCCGCACCGCGAGCCAGCCGCGCAGCGCGGCCAGCGCCGCC